>CALFPI010000673.1 GCA_937919035.1 uncultured Gemmatimonadaceae bacterium | reverse complement strand
CCTGGAGATGTACCGGCGCCACCTACGCCCACGCCATGCCCGTTACGTCGATCTGGCGACCGAATTCGGCAAGCCCGTCATGATCCATACATGTGGCTCCAGCAGCTGGGCCTACGACGACTTCATCGACATGGGGGTCGCTGCTGTCGACACGCTGCAGCCCGAAGCGAAGGATATGGAGCCGGCCTTCCTGAAATCTCGATACGGCGAGCATCTCGCCTTCCACGGCTGTATCAGCACCGCTGGTCCTGTTGCTTCCGGTACCGTCGACGACGTCATCGAAATCTGCCGTGACACGCTGGAGACGATGAAACCGGGGGGCGGTTACTGCTTCGCTCCCACCCACCAATTGCAGGACAACTCGCCGACGGAGAACGTCGTCGCCATGTACGACACAGTCCTACGGTTTGGGCGCTACGACTGAGGCGTCGCCGCCCTAATCGAATACCATGTAGCCGAAACGATCCGGCCGCAGAGCGCTGCCGTAGGTGGGCACCCACTGGCCGTACTCCGAGGCGTTGGCGATTCGAATGCGAGCCAGATTGCCCGCCCACACGGCGCCCGAGCCGAGCTGGCCCTCGCCGAACTGCTCCATGGGAATCGCCACTTCCGCCGACCAGTAGTCGTCGGCCACGTGCGTGGCGCTGGTGAAGTCACCGTTCCAGCCGATGTTGCCCTGGCGTGAACTGCCGTCAGCATACTGGTCGAATTGCGTATTGCCGCTGTTGATGACAAACTGCCAGTACGTGCGCCGATCACGGTCGGGATCGAAGAACAACTCGATGCAGTCATCCTGCCAGGCATTCTCGTCACGCGCCGTAGCCGACACTTGCAGGTTGTCCGTCTGTGGCTCCCAGCCCTTGACGCCGATGTAGAGTGTCGTGCCGCGATACCCGAGATAGATCGCGGTGCGTCCCTCGATCAGATACGCGCGCATGCGTGATATGTTCTGGTAGAAGCTGTCAACGCGGGTTACCTGCTGCCACAGGTCTTCGTCCAGGTGACCGTCGATGGTGGGCGCCACCGGCATTCGCGGTACGTGGATCGCCGCACCCACAGCGGCCATGGTCGCCAGCCCCTTCTCCTTGTTCTCGTTGTCGAACTCGAAGCGCCCGAGGTGCCGGTTGATGTTCCGGCTGTCCGGCACCAGGTCGCGGCCCTCCTCCAGCAACTGCCGGGCCCCGACCATGTCGGCCGTCAGTTCCCGTTGCAGCGCTTCCGTCACCTTGTCTTCTGCAGCCACCTCCAGCCATTCCATCACCGCCGTGCGTGTGCTGTCCCCAACGTCGTCACGCAGCTGTCGCAAAGTGTTGATGAACGGCGCCCGCAGGGAATCATCCATGATTTCGAGCGACCAGGGGCGCCCCAGGCCGATGATACCGGTCTGCGGTGCCTCCCGCAGACTCATGAGCCCGATCGTTACCAGAATGCCGCGACGGACAGCATCGTCGGTCTCCTTCCCCAGGCGGGTGACCAGGGGGGCAACCCCCTTCCGGCCACTCATATCACCCAGAACCCGCACAACACTGGCGCGCACATGTGGCGATGCATCCTCCAGGGCCTGGTGCAGGGCCATCAAAATGGCCGGATCCTTTTCCCGCAGGTACAGGCGCCCGAGAGCGTCGGCCATGTGACTGCGTGCCACAGGCCCACGGTCGAGATCCGCGAAGGCAGAGATCAACGGGGCAATGGCATCCTGTCGTGCCAGAGACAGTGCCATCTTCGCGTCCTCGGTCCCCTCACCCCCTTCCTGCAGACGATCGATGTGATCCTCCACGGTCGTGCCACATGCTGCCAGCATCATACCGGCAAGCAGCAGCCATCGCGCCGGTGTGGATTTAGGCATCATCTCCTCCTCAGGTCACGTCGTAGCGCGTGACCGAAACCCACGCGAGCAACAGGAATACAGCATTCCATAACAGCAGCACAAGCATGTCAACGGAGGTATCTCCAAGCCGTTCGGCGAAGGGCAAAGCCGTGTAGTCGAAGCGTGGATAATCCTGCGTGTCGAGCTCTTTTGAGCCCTCGTAGATGGCGGCATCGAATTTCGAATAGGCGTATGCTGTCCACGTTGCGGCATAACGCTGCAGCTGTTCATGGAAATTCGCCTTTTCCTGCACACCGGTGCCGGCAAAGTCGCATACCGCCACGGTGAACAGCGCCGCCGGCGAGACCTTGGCCAGCATACGCGTCAGTAATACCTGCTCATCCATGGCACGCTGGAAGTCGGCCTCGATCTTGTTGCGTCCCTTGGTGACCCGCTCCGACATGCCGCTCTCCAGCTCCTGATACTTGGCCAGGAGCTGGTCCATCGGCGTTCCGGCTTGTTGGGCGGGCCCGATGTAAGCCGACCACTCGCGGGTAAAATTCCCCTGCTCCTCGTCGCGCAGCCGCGACTTCTCGACCTCGACGCTCTGCATGGAGGGTGTTGGTGCGATCAGACCCGCCACACGTGGCGTCAGGTTCGGGTAGACGAGCACCATCACCACCCACACCAGCAGCAGTACCGTGATCGACGTCGACGGCATCAGCGTGCGCGCCGACACGAACAATCCCAGGGCGTAGATCGTCGACAGATAGGCCAGTGTCCCCGCCACGGCCAGTCCCAGGGACATCCAATCCGCCCCGCGCAGATCGATTTCAGGGAACAGCAGCGTCAGCAGCAGAGCGAGCACGACAGACAGCAGGAAGGGCGCCGACAGCGCCAGGCAACCGCCGATCCACTTGCTCAGCAGCAGCATATCTCGCGGTACACTGTAGGACAAGACCACTTTGAGCGTACCGAGGTCCTTTTCTCCGGAGAAAGCGTCATAGCTGAAAGCGATGGCCATGAGGCTCATGATGATGCCCGCCACAAAGGTCAGATCCATCACCGGGAATAGCAGCCCTACCGGGTTCTTCTCGAAACTCGCCTGCACCTCGGGTGCAGCTACGGCGCTGATGCGCACCGTCGCCGTGTGCCGGCCCTCATCAACACCGGAGAAAAACACTTTCATCGGGTTGAGCGGCTTGTCGACGAGCAAACCCTCGGATGTCAGCAGGTGTGGAAAACGCACGGCCTCGAGCTGATCGGCATGCATCATCCTGTTCGTCCGGAAATCGAGACTGGCATCGCGGTAGTCGCGGGTCAACACGAACACACTCGACAACACGACCACCGGGCAGATGATGCAGGCCATGGTGAAGCGCAGGCTCAGCAGGTGGTCGAGCAGCTCCTTACGGATCAGATGTAGCAGCATCGTCCAAACCTCACGTGACGTCGTAACGCAGGAAGAACAGATAGGAGCCCATGAAGAACAGCAGGTTGTAGACGGCGAGCAGCAGCAGGTCGAAGGAGATGCGATCCAGCACATCGTTGAGTCGGTCACGGGTGATCTCAAAGGCTGGCACTTCGTCCTTCTGGAACCAGTCATCCCCCAGCCGGCCCTCCTGACGGCGCTCTATCAGGTCTTCAGAATACTTTCCGAAGTCATCACGAAAGCGGTCATACCCTTTTCTGAACCCGGCGAACAGATGCACGCCCGTGCCGGACAACTCTGTCGTGGCATACCGGTAACTGGCCGCCGGTGACAGCCGCGACATGGTCATGCTTGCCTCGGTCTGCGTGCGGAATTCCTCCTGGTAGTAGCGTTCGAGCTTGGCCTGCCTACGCTCGCCCTCCTGGCGGATGTCGTCGGCCAGCTTCTGACCCTCCCGCCCGTATGACAGGGTCGACTGCGATACTCGCTGCAGGCGCAGTTCCGTCTCCTGCTCAATGGCGACGGACTCAGCAGCGATTTTCTCCGGGCTGGGCACGGGATAGACGATGCGGGAGATGACGGGCGCCAGATTCGGGATCACGAGAATCCAGCAGATCCACACAAACAACGAGATGATCAGCGACGTCGAGGCTCGGTGGGTGAGCGTTGAAATCATCAGCCCCAGGGTGAAGAACAGGGAGACATAGAGCAGCGACGTAAGCAGCATCCACAACAATCGCTGCAGGATCTCGTCGGAGATAACCAGTGCACCGGTGAGGTGTACGTAGGCGACGCCGGACAGCAGGGCGACAACGAATGGTGCTGCCAGGGACACGAAGCCCCCGAGCCACTTGCCCAGGATCAGCAGGTCCCGTGGCACCGCATTGGACAGGGTGATCTTCAGCGTGCCCCGCTCTTTTTCACCGCAGATGGCATCGAAGACAAAGAGCAGCGCCAGCAGGCTGACGACGATGTTGATGATGTAGCCGATATCGGGGCTGGTGAACAATGTGGTGACAGGGTTCTCGTAGAACGAGTCATCCACACGACGCGCATTGAAAACAGCCGTATGCACCTGCGTCGGCAGATCTCCGGATAGCCCATCGACGAATACGGCCAGTTCCGGGGGCCGGATGTCGCCGTAGACGCCCTGCGTGAACAAGAGCTCGTCCAACCGCTGGCTTGCCTCAGCCATCGCGCCGATCTTGCTCAGCGCGTCCCGATGGGCCGAGCGGCTTGCCTCGTACGACTGCATGCGAACGGCATGCTCCGCCGTCATGACGAAGACGCTGACGAGGATGAGACAGAAGAACAGGATGAGGGTGACGAGAAAGCGGAGACTGAGCACATTCCCGACGATTTCGCGCCGGATCAGGGTCAGGAGCATGGAGGCGCCCCTTCGGTAGGTAAAGGGTGTTTTTTCACGCATCTGTCCATGCAAGTCATGGGCCAACTGAGCATCCGCAGGTACTACAAAGCGTAAAGCTGTCCAAAAAGGCGGTCCGCGCGCCAATCGACAGGGGGAAGAGAGCACGCTACTGGCGGTGGGCGCCGGTTTGATGCCAGACTATATGGCGACAATCGCCACATCGGGCAGATCGGCCCTTCATTCTGTTACCACCAGGGAACGACGCATGATCGCCTTACTCCTGCTGCTGCTCGCTGGCTTGCCGGCTGCAGCCCTCGACCTCGTCGCCGAACCCGCGCCACGGCCACCGGTGATCGATGGTCGACTTGACGATGCTGCCTGGCAGCGGTCCGTGGTGTTCGAGGATTTCAGTCGCCCCGGGTCTGATGAACTGGTGCCAAAAGCAGTCGTCGGTCGGATCACCTACGACGCCGGTCACCTCTATGTCGGCATCGTTTGCTCGGAGCCGAAGCCGCAACGCCTGCGTCTGCGCCATCACACCGACAGTCCGGATGTCTGGCAGGATGACTCCGTCGAGCTGTTCCTGCGCACGGCACGACCCGGGGGCAGTGAGCGGATGACGATCGATCAGTTCATTGTGAATGCCGCCGGGGCGCGCTTGAGTCACCGCCGCACGGCCGCGGGCAACCAGCCCATTCCGCTGGACTGGCCCGCAGTCGCCGTCATCGGCGACCATCAGTGGACCGTGGAGTTCGCCATCCCCCTCCGACACCTCGATCTGCAGCAGTCAAAAGCGGGGCGTTTGCTGGAGGTCAAGTTCGGCCGCGAGGACTACACGGGGGCCGATGTGGCTCTGTCCGTCTGGCCACGCGGCGCCGAATACGCCGGGCTGGATGGATACGGCCGCCTGTATCTGGGGGAGCCGAACCTTCTGGCAGATGTCAAAGGCGACGGGGCGTTGTCGGTGGACCTCGAACTGCTGCCCTTCACACCATACCGATTGACGGCGCAGATTCGGGCCGGCGATGGCGAGATTCAGTTGCTTGCAGACGGCAGTGAGCGGCACCTGCCCGCGTCGGGGGCCTGGCAAGCCGTCTCTCTCGGCTTCGCCACAGGTATGGATGGCAGGGTTACGGTCATTGCCGGGGGCACAGGTGGGGCACCGGGCACAGCTGTGCACGTGCGCCAGCCGCGACTCGTGCAGATTTCCCGCATCTCCGCGATCGGCCCAGCGATCCCCGTAGCGGGTCCGGAGCCACTCGTGATCACGGATGTCGCCGTCGCCGATGCCCGCGTGGTACGCGGCTTTGTCGGCACCCCCTTTGACGGTACGACGCAAAGCCTGGCCTGGGACAGTCGCCCCTGGGAGTACCCGAAGGCCGGCGGTGGCGCTGGCGTTGGTTACGCCTACCGCGGCAATGATGGCCTGCACGTCATCCTCGGCGACAGCGGCGGCTTCGATGCGATCCAGATCCGAGGCGGCATCCGCGCCACCTTGTTCACCGGGGCTGTTGGTTGGCAGGGCAGGGCTGCGGCGACTCCCGTACACTTCTTCCCCGGCAATGCCGCCGTGTCTCGCGTTCTCTTCGACGAGCGCATCATCACCGACCAACTCAGCTTCTACAATGTCGGCGACGGACTGCTTGCTGATGTGGCGATCCTGCGGGTCGGCAGCGACACCGCAACTTCAGGGACCATCACCGAATGGCGCGCAGGGCCGAGGGTCGAGTCGCCGGCTGCCATACACACGCGTTATGCGCCGGACCATCGTCGCACCCACGAACTGCTGCCTTCCGGCAAGGGCGCCCGCATCTCTCTGCTGGCGGGAGGCGCGGTTCACCTGCAGTCACCTGCCTTCAGGGACGAAACGCCCGTCGCCGCCATCGCCGTGCAACTGACGGTCGACGTGGTACCGGCATCCATGCGTCTTGTCGTGCAGGATCCCGCCGATCCGCGACTGGAGTTGATGAGCGCCGAAGTGGAACTGCGATCGCCTGCGGCTCATATCGTGCTCGATGTCATCGATCAGGTCATTGAGCCGGGTCGCACATTGTTGCTCTCCATCGAGACAGAATCTGCCGCTCAGCTTGGTGGCCCGGATGGCGGTGGTCCCATGGTGCAGCTGCTCGCTACCGACCGCGCTACGGCCGTTGAGCAGGCCTTGCCGTACCGACAGTTTCTGCTCAAATCGCTGTTTGCCTGCGCCAGTGAACCACGGCCATGGACGCAGTTGCGCCGCGACACCGACATGGAACAGTGGTACGCCAGCAACCATTGGGGTGCACAGGTCCGCCAGGTGTTCGACAATGTCGAGCACGCCTGGCACCTGGATCCAACGAACCAGAGGACACGCCAGTACCGGGACTGGCTCTGGCGCGGCAAGCGCGGACCAGTGCCGTACGAACCCGTGGCGTACGCCGCCCCCGAGGCCGCCCCCGAGTGGGCTGTCTGGGCTCGTACCGCATGGCTGGAAGCGCGGGCCGTAGCCGGCTGGTGGCTCGCAGAGCGACTCGTGCCCACGGGCGAATTCGGTGGTCTCGTTGGCGACGACTCGGACCTGTATCAGAACTTCGTCGACCTGCCCTTCTTCGAGACCGATGGCGTCGGTGGGCAGTTGCTCGATGCCGGCGCCCGGTTGGCGGAACTGGCACAACTGCAGAATCTGGAGGATGGACTCAACAGCCAGACCATGGACCCGCTGCACGCCTATGAGGAAGGTGTCAACCAGGAAGCACTGATGGCGGTGTGGCACTACGGTGACCCTGTGTATCTGGAGCGCTGTATGGCAGCCGCCGCTGCGGCCGAAGAATTGACGACGATCACGGCTCCTGGTCATCGTCACTTTCGCTCGCAGCAGGTCGGCGGCGCCGAGCGCAACCGACCAGACACCGACACCTACATCGACACTGCCGGCTTCGCCCATCCGCTGCTATGGCACCCGGCATTCGAAGTACTCTGGTATAACGGCGACCCGCACGTGCAACAGGTGCTGCGACAATGGGGGGATGGCTGGCGCGAGCACATGGCACCCGGCCGCTATGCGACCCTCATCGATGTTGCGACGGAGCGTATCATCAACACAACCGAACGCCCCCTCTACGGCGGCTACGGTGCCCTCGGTTCGGCCTTCGCCTTCCTCGCCTGGAATACCAACGACTTGAGTTATCTGGCGCCCTTCATCGAAGGCTATGCCAACGGCAACGCAGCTACTTCTCCGAATCTGCTGCTTCCCGAATTGCTGCACCGTCATGGCAGCGAGAAAATTCTCGGCGAGCCTGCCGCGCTGACACCCGAGGGCATCGCCGCGACGCTGCTTGATGGTGACCCGGCGCATCTGGTGCAGGCTCTCAAGCAGGATGTCGCCGAGTTGCAGCAGTTTCCCATCATGTACACCTCGGCTGAGCCCTTCACCGACCGCGTCTTCCTCAACGCATTATCGAATGTCGCCATCAGCTACACAGGCGGCTTTGCCACACGCAACAAGTACAACCGCAGCCACGCCGTCAGCTGGTCCGGCTTTGGCACGGAGTACGCCGCTCTTGTGCTGGAGGCATCTGCCAGCCGTTTTCGCGCCCTGCTCTACAACTTCGCAACCGTAGCGGTAGATGGGCACGCACGGTTTTGGAGCCTGGATGAAGGTCAATACATCCTGAGCCAGAGCGCCGATGCCGATGACGATCATCATGTCGACAGCGGTACAAAACGCGCTGGCAATGTCGTCATCAGCCGTGGCCGATCCATCGCCGTGCGCCTGCCGCCGCAACAGGTCACTGTGGTGGAGCTCAATCTGCTGCAAACGCACGGCAACACGCAGGATCGGGCGGATCTGGCGCTGTCGCCTCTGGATACCGAGATCGCTGCGGGTGTGGTGCGTGGCGTCGCCCACAACATCGGCCGGCGCGAGGCACGTGCCATTGTGGTGCTGCGCGATCCGATGAATGTGGAACGGGGCCGACGCGACCTGGGCCTGTTGCCGGCCCCGCTGGATCTTGGGCCCGTACGTGTGCCCTACCAGTTCGATGATCTGCCTGATAGTCTGGCTGGTAATCTGCAGGGCTGGTCGGTTACCGTGCAGGCCGATATCACAGTCCGCGAGATCTACGCGGGTAACAACCGTGTCTCGCTGGACGACGCCCAGCGTGTGGCTGCACGGCTGCGGGAGGTACGCACCGGTCTGCCCTGAGGTCTCACCAAGCTCCGTATCACCCACAAACCCTCTGGGCTCATGAGACTTGTGCCGGTTGCCCGTCAGGCGACGATGCCCTTTCCTTGCGGCATCATCCACCGACACCCCGCCGGAGTCGCGCAATGAGACGTCTTCTGCTCGCCCTGTCGCTGGAAGAGGTCGAAAGCGTGCAGAGCATACTGGAGGAGGCCGGCGCCGAGGTCAGCCTCAGTTGCGACTGACGGCGGTGCGCTTGAGATGAAGCAGAATGCAAACCGATGTAGCATCCATGCAGGCCCGCCGAGGCGACGTGGCGCATTCCATCCTTCAGGAGATATCATGGCAGCAGACATTCACTTCGCAATGGGTGGCGCAATCTTCGGCGATTTCACGGCCGACGCCGTTCGCTTGATCGCCAAATACGGACTGCCGGGTGCCGAACCATATCGCGGCGGTCTGAGTGCCTGGCTCGACCAGCCTCAGGCTCTGCGGGATCTGCTCGACGAGCACAACGTCCAGCTCATCACCGCCTCCAATGGCGGCGCCGGCCAATCGACGGAGTTTATCGACCCTGCGAAGCGGGCTGAAACCATCAGCGACCATGTCGCCTTCTGCCGTGATTTTCTGCAGATTTTCGCTTGCAGTCACTTCAAGATCAACATGGGGCGTCGCCCGGAGAACGGTACGACAGCCGCCGATATCAAGGCCATCGCCGAGACCGTGACGGAACTCGGCAAACGCACCCTCGACATGGGTGTCAGGATTGCCCCCCACCCGCATATCTGGGGGCCCATCGAGCGCCCGGAAGAGGTCCGGGCCCTGCTCGACAGCACCGACCCGGAGATCGTGTCCTGGATTCCGGACACAGCTCAGTTGAATCTTGGGGGTGGCGATCCGGTGCAGTTGATTGGCGATTACTACGACCGTCTGGCAGCCGTGCACTGGAAGGACTCGAAGGCGTCCTACCGAGGCCACAGCGGTCCGACTCCGACGCTGGACATGCATCGTGAGCAGATCCTGTACAAGGATCTGGGTGCTGGCGGCGTCGACCATCCGGCCATCTGGGATCTGCTCGTGGGACGCGGGTATAAGGGCTGGGTCACCCTTGATCTGGACCCGCCGCGGCCGAACGAAGGCGAGGGTTCAGTGGACGACAAGATCGCCATCAACTGCCGCTACCTGAAGGAGAGGCTGAAAGTCCCGAACCTCTAGGCCACATTCGGCCGACCCGTCTCAGTACTTCAGGGCGAGATCGACGACGTTGCGCAGGGGCTGATCCTGCAGAAAACGGCGCAGGTTGTCCGTCACCAACTCACCCAGCCGCCTGTGGGCGGTTTCTGCCTGTCCGGATGTGTGCGGTGTGATGATCACGTTCGGATAGTCCCACAGAGGATGGTCGTCGGGCAACGGCTCAGGGTCGGTTACGTCCAGACCCGCACCGGCGACCTTGCCACTGTCGAGGGCGCGCAGCAAGGCATTCGTATTGATGATGCCGCCGCGCGCCAGGCACAGGATGTGAACCCCCGTGCGCATCAGGCCGAATTCGCGGTCGCCGATGAGATCGACCGTTTCGGCGGTGTACGGCACGCTGACGTTGATCCAGTCCGCCCGTGGCAACAGGTCGTCGAGCGCCTCAACGGGGTGCAGCTCATCAACGAAGTCCGGCGCCGGTCGGTCCACGTGGCGTCGCGTTGCGACGATGTGCATGCCAAAGGCCGCGGCCCGTTTCGCCGTCTGCAAGCCGATGCCGCCCAGACCGATGATCAACAGTGTCTGTCCGTCGAGTTCACCAGGATCAGGGACCTCCTTGTCCTGGCGCGGCCATCGTTCGGTCGCCTGGCGACGAAGAATCTGCGGAATCTGGCGGCTCAACATGAGCATAAACGCCATTGTATGATCGGCCATGTTCGGACCGTAGGCGCCGGCGTTTGTCAGCACGATGCCACGTTCACGCAGCAGATCGAAGGGCACGCCGTTGACACCGGTGCTCAGCGTCTGCACCCACCGCAGCTTCGGCGCCGCATCGATGAATGCCGGGCTGTAGTAGTCGATGGCTGCGTCCACATCGCCAGCCAGGCGCATGGCATCCTCCATCGAGGGTGCGACGATGAACTGGGAGCCGTCGATCTCGCACAGACGGTTGTTGGGACGAAAGTCGACGGTACGCAGGAGCAGTTTCACATCTACCTCCTCACGAAAAATGGGTTGAAGCTTAGGCATCTGTCCCCGACAGGAACAGTCCACGCCAGGCTGTATTACATTTCTGGCTCGGAAGCCGACGAACAGGAGAAACCTGTCTGAATGGAGAGACACCCGTGACAGCCGAGCCCAATTACGCCTTTCGCCAGCGCCTGGATGAGGTCCATCGGCCGCACCGGCGTGATGACAACGCCGTCGCTGCGGCGGGCGAAGTCACCATCGGCGACGGTTGGTGTATCGCCATTCCACAGGATGCATCGGTCTACCTGGCCGCTGTCGCCCGCGATCTGCAGGACTACCTGTTCACCAGCATGGGCGTCTCCGTACTGCTGGTGCGCCACCCCATGGACGAGACTGCGGCAAAGGTCATCCGCCTGACCGTGCAGGTTGGTGGTGCCGCCAGTCTGTCCGTGGCGCGCAGTTATCGGCTGCAGATCACGGCGACACGGATCACCCTCTGCGGCTTTGACGATCGGGGTGTGGGCCAGGGGTGCTACTACCTGGAAGACCTGATGAATCTGCGCGAAGGGCCCTTCGTCGCTGTCGGCGAGCAGATCCGAGCCCCCGTGTTCTCGCCACGCATGGTACACTCGGGCTGGGGGATCGACCAGTTTCCGGACCCACATCTGAACGCCATCGCCCATGCCGGCTTCGACGCGGTGCTGCTCTTCGTCAAAGGTGTGAATCGGACAACGACGGGATTCCTGGACATCAACGATCTGATTTTCCGGGCCGCCAGCTTCGGGCTTGATGTCTACCTCTACAGCTACATCATCAGCCACAGACACCCAGACGATGCAGATGCCGAGAGCTTCTATGAAAGCACCTATGGCGAACTCATGCGGGCCCATGCCGGAGCCCGCGGCATCATCTTTGTTGGTGAGTCCTGTGAGTTTCCCAGCCACGATGCACACACGACGCAGAAGCTTCGCGCCGAGCGGACCGCCCAGGACAGCAAACCCAATCCAGGCTGGTGGCCATGTGTCGACTATCCGCAATGGCTCAACCTGGTGAAGCGTGTGATCCGCCGCTACAACCCCGAGGCGGACATCGTCTTCTGGACCTACAACTGGGGCTGGGCGCCGGCAGCCGATCGCCTCGCCCTGATCGAATCGTTGCCAGAAGACATCTCCCTGCAGGCGACCTTTGAGATGTTCGAGAATGTCGAACGTCGCGGCACGCCGACACGTTGTGTGGACTACACCATTTCCTTTGCCGGCCCGGGGCAGTACTTCGCCAGCGAAGCCCGGGCAGCGCACGAACGCGGTCTGCCGCTGTACACCATGAGCAATTCGGGGGGTCGTACGTGGGACTTTGGTATCGTCCCCTACGAACCGGTGCCATTGCAGTGGGCGCGCCGCCACGAAGCGCTGCTCAAGGCCCATAGGGACTGGGGACTGCGCGGATTGATGGAATCACACCACATGGGCTGGTGGCCGTCGATTGTCTCGGACCTGGCCAAGTGGGCCTTCTGGCAGCCCGCTACGTCGGCCGAAGAGCTGCTGCCGAAACTGGCCTGCCGTGACTTCGGGGTAGCCGCCGCAGGGCACGTGTTATCGGCCTGGCAGCATTGGAGCGAGGCGATTCTCGACTATGTGCCCACCAACGAAGACCAGTATGGCCCCTTTCGTGTAGGCCCGGCGTATCCATTGCTGTTTTCCGAGGATGAGATCGTCTTTCCCTCGTCAGCCGATGGATTTTGATGATG
>CALFPI010000672.1 GCA_937919035.1 uncultured Gemmatimonadaceae bacterium | reverse complement strand
GATTGGCCCATTCCTCCCGGGCGCGCCGTCGGGTGGCGACGTTCTGGGCGATCATGGCAGCGACGATGGTCAACAACCTGACATTGGTCTGCAGCCGACTGTCATCGATGTAGGGGCAATCGGCACTGAGCGTGCCGACGACTTCGCGCTGCAGGCTGATTGGTACGCAGATGAATGAACTCTGCGATTTTTCGTCCTTCGTGCGGGCCCCTGTGCGGTCCAGAAACAGGGGTTCCGAACTGATCCGGGGCACGATCACAGGTTTGCCGGAGGCGACGACACGGCCGGTAATGCCCTCGCCGATCTTATAGCGACCCCGATCGATCTCATCCTGTGACAGACCGTAGGCAATGTCGATGGCTACCTCCTGCTTGCCTTCGAGCAGGCTGAGTGTGCCCAGGCGCATCTGCAGCATGTCACACAGCGTCTGCAGGATCTCGTGCAGGGCCTGCTCAAAGTTGGCAGCCGATCCGAGGATTTCGCCTACTGCCAGAAGTGTTGCCAGTTGTTGATGATCCGCGGTCACGGCAGGCTGGGCCATAGGTGCCTCAGAGAAGAATGACAAAAATGTTACTGGCGAGTGTCTTCGTTACGAAATTGTCATCACGAAGATGCCGCTGTGATCCTGAGCCGTCAATTTCCAAAGCCGTCTTACGTCAACGTCCATTTGCAGATTGACACTCTTCTGAGTGCGGGGTAACGTACCTGAACCGACAGGAACGACGATGACAACTGATATCAGTCAACTTCTCGACAACTGGTCTTTCGATCCGGAAGCCAACGTTCGCAAGATCACCGGCAACGATGGCAGCGCAAAAATCCAGGTGCGTGTGGATCAGGGGGCGTTTCAGGGCATTCTGCAGCTGAATCTCGACGGGCGTCCCGACGGCAAGCGTCCGTACGGCACAGATTATGTGTTGCAACACTACGAAGCGCAGGCCGAGCAGTGTGCCGACGCCGCTGATTACCAACTCGATGCAGACGCCTGCAGGGAACTGTTCGACGAGAGCGCCCGCATCTATGGCCGCTATGTCTTTCTGCTGCAGATCAAGGAATACGAGCGGGTGGTAGCCGATACAGAGCGCAACATGCGCCTCTTCGACTTCGTCAACCGCTACGCCGAGCAGGCGGCGGATCCCGACAATCTGCAGAAATGGTGGCCGTACATCCTCAGGATCCATGCGACGGCACGGGCCATGCTCGCCTCCAACGGGGATGATTTCGATCAGGCTCTCCGGATCCTTGCCGATACCCGCCAGCAGATCGAGTCCCTCAGCGACGTCGAGGCAGAGGAGTTCCTGGCCGAAAGGGAGCGCTCGCTGGAGGCGCTCGACGAACTCGTTCAGCAGCTTTCCGAGCAGCGCCCCCTGAGTCCACGCGAGCAACTGGAGCGGGAGTTGGAGGAGGCGATTTCCAGCGAGGCCTTCGAGCGAGCCGCCAGGCTACGCGACCGGTTGCGGGACCTGTAGCGGTGTGGGCATGACGCAACCGGATCGCTGGCAGAAAGTAGCGGTATTGATGGTCTGCCTCGGCGAGGAACTGGCTGCGGAACTGCTGCGCCAGTTCGGCGACGAGGATGTCGGTCATATTACGCGGGCCGTTGCAGATCTCAAGCGCATCCCGCCACAGTTGCAGGAGCAGGTGCTGGCGGAATTCGAGGATGAATTGCGCGCCGGCCGGGTACCCTTTCTGGGGGGCGCCGAATTCGCCAGAAATCTGCTCACCCACGCGCTGGGTGAGCAGCGGGGACGCGAGATGTGGACCCGCCTGGAAACCCCCAGGCGCCCCGCCTTCGAAGCACTGGCGGCGGCCGACCCCGAGCAGGCGGCGCCGCATCTGGCGCGCGAACATCCGCAGACCATCGCGCTGATTCTGTCGCAGTTGCGCGCCCAGGCTTCTGCGGCGCTGCTGGAACGTCTGCCGGCAGCGCTGCAGTCCGACGTCGCCCACAGGATCGCCACGCTCGATCGGGTTTCGCCCGAAATCCTCGAGCAGGTGGAGGCGGGCCTTAGCGAGACGATGGCCCCCGTACTGGCCGGTCAGCAGCAGGTGGGCGGCGCACGGGTCGCTGCCGATATCCTGAATCGTATCGGTTCGCGTCTGGAGAAGAGCCTGATGGCGCGTCTCGACGAACAGGATCCCGATATCGCTGAAGACATTCGTCAGCGCATGTTCACCTTTGATGACATCGCGCGACTCGGGACGCCGGAAATCCAGGCGCTGCTGGAGAGTGTGCCGATGGACGAGATGCTTGTGGCACTGAAGACGGCCGGCAAGGGTGTGCTCGACGCGATCCTGGCGGCGGTGTCGGAGCGCCGTCGCGGCCGCCTGCTCGAAGATCTGAGTGCCCTGCCCAAGCTGCGCATTTCCGAGGTCGAGGCGGCGCAGCAGAGCGTCGTGACCCACCTGCGCCGACTGGAGGCGCAGGGCCGCGTCGATCTGAGTCGGCCCGCCGACGGCGACCCCTGGGTCTGACGAGCTGGCTCGTTGGCCAGCAAGGCTGGATCAGGCGAGCAATTCATCCAACAGTGCTGCAGGCTCGGTGCCGACCCGCAGCAACGCGTGGTGTCTGCTCTGCAGAAAGCCCTCGGCCACGGCGTGATCGAGAAAGGCCTGGAGTTGATCGAAGTATCCTGCGGTGTTGAGCAGGCCGATCTTCCGATCATGGATCTCCAGTTGTAACCAGGCGACCATCTCGAACAGTTCCTCCAGCGTGCCGTAGCCTCCCGGCATGGCAACAAAGGCCGTGGCGCGGCTCGTCATCAGAGCTTTGCGCTGATGCATGTCGTCCACGACGACAAGCTCGGTGACGTGACGATGCCCCAGTTCCCGCGCCATCAGGGCCCGGGGAATGACCCCCAGCACCGGGGCGCCCGCCTGCAGAACCGCGTCCGCCACAGCACCCATGAGCCCGATGCCGCCGCCGCCGTATACCAGCCCGTAACCGCGCGCGGCAATCGCCTCACCCAGGGCCTGCGCCGCGGCTGCGTAGTGCTCGCGGGTGCCGCTGCTGGAACCGCAGTAGACGCAGATATAGCGTTGCTCACTCACAGACCGGTCTCCTCTGCGGACAAAGAGAAAGAGCCAGGCCTCACGCGGGAGACCTGGCTCTGCTCAATCAATGACACCCGGGACGTCCGGGGGGGACTGCTTAGTAGACGTCGGTCTCGTCGCAGATGGCCAGCAGCGCGTGGTAGCGCTGCGGGTGACGCAACTTGCCCAGAGCCCGCTCCTTGAGCTGACGAACACGCTCACGGGTCAGGTTCATCAGACCGCCGATTTGCTCCAACGTCATCGACTCGGCACCATCGAGGCCGAAGTAGAGGCGGATGATCTTCATCTCGCGGACGTCGAGACTCTCCAGCACGCTCTCCAGCTGCGCGCGGGAGGCTTGCTCCATGACATCGCCATCCGGCGTGATCTGGTTCTCGTCCTGCAGGACGTTCATCAGGTTGCGGTCGTCGTCATCCTCGAAGCTCTCGTCGAGGGAACGCACGGTGCGGGCACTGAGGATCGTGTCCTGCACTTCCTGCACCGACACGTCGAGGGCGAGGGCGATCTCCTCGATCTCCGGCTCGGTCTCGCGACCTTGGCCCAGCTTGCGGGAAACCTTGGAGATGTCCTTCAGCAGGCTCAGCTTGTTCAGCGGCAAACGCACCGTGCGGGCGTGCTCGGCGATGGTCTGCAGGATCGACTGCTTGATCCACCACACGGCATAGGAGATGAACTTGAAGCCCTTGGTGCCGTCGAATCTGGTGGCCGCCGTCATCAGGCCGACGTTGCCGGCGCTGATCAGATCGGCCAGCGACAGGCCACGATTCTGGTAATTCTTGGCCACGTCGATGACGAATCTCAGGTTCGCCTGGACCAGCTCGTCCCGGGCATCCTGATCACCGGCATGAATACGAGCGGAGAGTTCGACCTCTTTCTCGCGCGACAAAGGAGTGGAATCGGCGATGTCATCAAAGTAGAGCCGCAGAGTGCTCTCTTCGTTCTTGAGGACATCCTGGAGTGTGTAAGCCATCTCAACTCCTGTATGGGTAAGGAGGGATCGAACAGGACATTTCAATTTTCCGCGCCAGCAGCTGCTGCATGCGCTCCGCAGTGTCGGCCTCGCCGAGTTCGGTGCGAAACGCAGCCTCGTCAAAAACACGAGCCAGAGCTGCCAGAAGCTTCAGATACAACCCCGGCGAATCCGCCGGAACAGCGATCAGACAGATCAAACTGACTTCGTGACGGTCATCGCCCGAAGGGTAGCTGATCGGAACTCTTGTTCGGCCGAGGGCCAGGCCCAGGCGTCGAACCATCCGGCCCCGGGCATGTGGCAGAGCCACTTCCCCGTCGCCGATCACTGTGCTCTGCAGGGACTCGCGCTCAAGCACGGCCTGCAGGAAGGCGAGATTGTCGTCGACGATCTGCTGCTCATGCAGACGGTCAATGAGCTGTTTGATCGCCGGGATCTTGCTGTCACCGGCCAATTCTGCAATCATCAGGTCCGGATGATGAACGACGGCGGCCAATTCACCGAGCACGTCCATCGCTGCAAAATCTGCACTGAGTCCCTGTCTACCCACAATTTCCGTATCTAAAAGATTGTTTATACATGGGTTAAGTCCGGTTGTTCCGGGCCGAAAGCGCGCTGCAATCTTTGCGCGATCCCCCTCCCGCCTGTCACTCTCTACCCGGCAGGATGTGACGGCTGCAGGCACCCGAACGGTCACGAGATCGCCAACTTGCTGTCACTCACAACACCATTGCAAAGATGGTGCCAGAGCTCACAGCCCATGATACAAACGGTGTATTATCAGTAGCTTAGGGTATTCAGGTGGGATTCGAACGCCGCTGGGGCTGGGGCGTCGGCGGGGGACAACTGCAATTCGTGCACGAAGCGGACCCGGCGGCGAGGCTGCCGCGGGCCGCCGTTGGTCTCAGTCGAGGCCGTACTTCTTGATTTTGTACTGGAGAGAGCGGACGCTGATGTCGAGAATCGCTGCCGCTTCGCGGCGATTCCTGGTCAATCGTTCCAGCGTCTGGCGGATCAATTCTCCCTCCGCCTGTTCCAATGAGGATCCCAGGGGCATGGATACCGTCTCGCCCGCGCCGGCGACCTTGCGAGCTGCTGCCGAAGCATCTTCGCCGAGGACCTGCGTCAGGTGCTCGGGGCGAATGGTAGCACCCTCCGTCGTTACCACCAGTCGCTGCACAAGGTTGCGCAGCTCGCGCACATTGCCGGGCCAGCTGTGACCGCAGAGGATCCGCATGGCGTCATCATCGGGGCGCTTGCGTGATTGATCGTAGGCCCGGCAGGACTCCTCGAAGAAGGTTTCCACCAGGATCGGAATGTCCTCGAGACGTTCGCGCAGAGGGGGGATGTCGACGGGAATCACGTTCAGACGGTAGTACAGATCATCACGGAAGCCACCGTTGGCGACGGCCCGTTCCAGGTCGCGATTGGTGGCGGCAACAAAGCGCACATCGGCGATACGCACCTGCGTGTCGCCCAGGGGCTGATACTCGCGTGTTTCGAGCACGCGCAGAAGCTCGACCTGATTCTTCAGCGGCACCTCGCCGATCTCGTCGAGAAACAGGGTGCCGCCTTCGGCCAGGGCAAAGCGGCCTGGCCGGTCCGCGTGGGCGCCGGTAAAGGCGCCGCGCCGGTGGCCGAAGAGCTCACTGGCGAACAGTTCTTCGGTGAAACCACCACAATTGACGGCGACGAAGGGACCATCATGGCGCCGACTACGGTCATGTACAGCCCGGGCGAACAACTCCTTGCCGGCGCCGGTCTCGCCCCGCAACAGCACGGGCACGTCAGACAGAGCTACCTGCTTCACGGTCCGTGTCGCCCGCTGCATGGCCGGGCTGCGATGGACGATCCGACGGAAGGCGTCATCATTGTCCTTCTGCTCCAGCAGTTCATGCAACTGGCGATTCTCACGCACCAGTTGCGTCTGCTCCAGGGCCCGGTCGACGACGAGTCGCAGGTGGTCCAGATCGACAGGTTTGGTCAGAAAATCGAAGGCGCCCGCCTTCATTGCCTCCACGGCCGTGTCAATGTTGCCGTGGGCTGTCAGCAGCAGCGTCTGCGTATCCGGCAGGCGATCGCTGATCTCGACGAGCAACTGCATGCCCGAGGGACCTGGCATGCGCAGGTCGAGGAGGATGAGGTCATAGGTCGAGGCGCCGAAGGCGCGCCGCGCTGCGTGTCCGTCGCTGGCGATGTCAACGGTTCGCCCCGGCCGCTGCAGTGCATCACGCAGCCCTTCGCGGATGTAGACCTCGTCATCGGCGATCAGGATGCGGACGGGCACGTCAATCATGCGGGAGGTGCCGAGGCGGGTGAGAGGGCGACCAATGGCAGGCTGGCAGGGCCAACGTCACCGATGTGCCGAGGCCGACGCGGCTGGTCAAATGCAAAGATCCGCCGTGTTGTTGGAGGATTCCTCGGGCGATGGACAGGCCGAGGCCGGTCCCGGTGTCTTTCGTAGTGTAGTAATACTCCAGAACCCGCTCCAAATCTTCCTCTGGAATGCCGCAGCCGTTGTCGAGGACCTCGATGAGGACGCGTTCGCGACCGTCATCCCAACTGCACAGCAGTTCGACCCGAGAATCGTCATTGTCACGGCCCACCGCCTGGAAGGCATTGATGACGATGTTCAACAGAGCCTGACTCAGGACATTCTCGTCGGCCAGCACATGCGGCAGGTGCGGCGGTTGTGGGAAGTGGAAGCGGATGCCGCGCGAACGCGCTTCGGGTTCGACAAGCTCCACCATGCGCTGCACGAGGGGGACCGGGTCGGTGGGCTCCAGACGAACGGCAGGCGGGCGGGAGAAGCGCAGGAAATTGTTGACGATGCCGTCGAGGCGCCGCATCTCGGCCCGAGCCCGGTCGACGCGGGCCAACAGGCTCGTGGCGATGGGGCCATCGAGCGTGCGCGCCTCCTCCGCCAACAGCTGCAGCTGGATGTCGACGGCACCCAGGGGATTGCGCACTTCGTGGGCGACGGAAGCGGCGAGCCGACCGAGAGCCGCCATCTTCTCCGCTTGCCACAGGTCCCGATCTTCGTGGGCCCCATGGGCCACAGGGCGCGCCGTCAGCAGACAGCAGCCGGGCACTGACAAGGGCACCGCCTGCGCCAGCAGGCGCCGTCTGCCCCCACCGGATTTCGGCGTCTCACTACAGGACTGGGGTATGCCGGATTGACTGGCCTGGCGCACCAGTTCGCCGAGGCGCGGACAGATGTGCAGGGCCTCGAACAGTTCGGCGTCCTCCGTCGCTTCGGGACCGAAAAGCTCACGCGCAGCGACATTGGCAAAACGGACCAGTCCGGCTGCGTCGCAGATGACAACCGCGTCCGGCAGCCGGTCGAGTGCGGCTCGTGGCAGGTCAGGTCCGGATTGACTGGAGCCGCCGGATTCGGTAGCCTCGCGTCTGCTCATTATGATCACATCGACAGAAGATTCAGTGAACGGGGAACCGGCGAAACTCAACGACGACGTCGCCGAGCGCAAGCAGGCGATCCAGGGCATGTTCAATGCCATTGCCCATCGGTACGACCTGCTCAATCACCTGCTCAGCGCCGGCATCGATGTCTACTGGCGGCGGCGTGCACTGGGGATGGTGCGTGTGCGCACGCCGCAGGTCATCCTCGATCTGGCGACGGGAACAGGGGATTTCGCCCTCGCCGCCCGCCGCCTGCAGCCGGGCCGCATCGTTGGCGCTGATGTGGCGCTGGCCATGGTGCGTCTGGGGGTCCCCAAGGTTGCCGTGGGCCCCGGAGCGCCCATTCGCCTGCTGGGTGGGGACGCCGAACGCCTGCCCTTTCGCGACAATTCCTTTGATCTGGTGATGGCCGCCTTTGGTGTGCGCAACTTCGGCCACATTCCAACGGGACTTGCCGAAGCCCGCCGCGTCCTGCGCCCGGGGGGCGAACTGCTCATCCTGGACTTTACCGAACCCTCCGCCTTCGGCTTCCGTCAGTTCTACCGGTTCTACTTCAAACATGTGTTGCCTGTCGTAGGTGGCTGGATCTCGGGCAACCGGCAGGCCTACGCCTATCTGCCACGCTCGGTGGGCACCTTCCCGCAGGGCGAGGCGTTTCTTGAGTTGATGGCAGACGCCGGATTTGTTGACAATCGCTACCAGCCGCTGACTCTGGGAATCAGCGCCGTCTACCAGGGGGCACGACCGTAGGTGTACCCTGCAATGGGTCGTTGACGCTCCCTGGGGGCGGGGATAACTTCCCCATCCGTCAGTTCTACGCCCCTGCATCCCGTTTTCCCTGGACGTCCGCTTGATCCTTGAAGAGCAGCTTGATCGCGCCGGCCTCGCCGACGTGCACGCCAAAGTCGTCGCTGGCCAGCGCTTGTCTGCCGACGATGGTCTGCGTCTCTATGCCTGTCCGGATCTGGCCGCCCTCGGGTATCTGGCAAACCTGGTGCGTGAGGCACGCCATGGCGACACGACCTACTACGTGCGCAATCAGCACATCAACTACACGAATGTCTGCAACAAGCTGTGCAAGTTCTGCTCCTTCTACGTGAAGCCGAATCACGAGCGCGGCTACGTGCTGACGCCGGCGCAGGTGGCAGACCGGGTTCGATCCTATGCCGAGGTGCCGATCACCGAGATCCACATGGTCGGCGGCGTCAATCCAAAACTTCCCTACCAGTACTATCTCGATGTTCTGCAGGCGATGAAAGAGGCTCGACCCGAGGCCCACCTGAAGGCCTTCACCATGATCGAGATCGCGCAAATTCAGCGCATCGCGAAGAAAAGCCTGGCCGAGGTCTTCGCCGATCTGCGGGCGGCGGGCCTGGAGTCCATTCCCGGTGGCGGCGCCGAGGTCTTCTCCGAGCGTGTGCACGAGGACCTGTTCTGGACCAAGGCTGACAGCGAGGACTGGCTGGCGATTGCTGCTGCCGCCCATCGCAGCGGCCTGCCCTCCAATGCGACCATGCTCTACGGCCATGTGGAAAACACCGAAGAAAAAGTCTACCACCTGACGCGCTTGCGTGAGGTGCAGGACGAGACGGGCGGATTCCTCACCTATATCCCCCTGTCCTTCCATCCGGAGCGTACCGAGATCGATCATCTGCCGGGACCCACGGGCCAACTCGATCTGCGCGAAATCGCCATCGGCCGGCTCATGCTCGACAACTTTCCGCATATCAAGACCTTCTGGATCATGAACACCATCGATATCTCGCAGGTGGCCCTGTGGTATGGCGCCAACGACATCGATGGAACCATCATGGACTATGAGATCACGCGCACGAGCTTTGAGGCGACGCAGCAGCGATTGACGCAGAAGGACCTGCTCGACCGTATCGTCGAGGCCGGGCGCACGCCGGTCGAGAGGGACAGCCTCTATCGCCTCGTGCCGCAGGCAACTGCGCTCGTGAGCGAAGCTGCCGGTTGATGTGATTCAGGATATCGCCGACAAGATCGCTACGGGCGAGCGGCTCACCACCGCTGATGCGCGCCGGCTGTATGCCCACCCCAATGTGGCTGAACTGGGCCTGCTGGCCCATGCCGTGCGCCTGCGTAAGCACCCGCAGGCGGAGGTGACCTTCAATGTGGGTCGCAACATCAACTACACCAACGTCTGCTGGGTGAAGTGTGACTTCTGTGCGTTCTATCGCGCCCCGGGCTCTGCAGAGGGCTACACGCTGCCGAACGAGGAGATCTTCGCCAAGATCGACGAGCTCGTCGCTTTTGGTGGCGACACACCGAAGTCGAATGAAATCCTCATGCAGGGCGGACTCAATCCGAAGTTGCGCCTCGACTACTACGAGGAACTGTTCTCGCAGATCCGGGCCCGCTATCCCTCCGTGCAGCAGCACTGTCTGTCGGCGACGGAGATCATCTACATCGCGCATCTGTCGAAACTGCCACTGGACGAGACGATCCGTCGCCTGCGTGACGCGGGACTTGATTCCATCCCGGGTGCCGGTGCCGAGATTCTCAATGACGAGGTCCGCGACATCATCGGTTTCCGTAAGGACCGGACGCAGGAATGGCTCGATGTGCATCGGATCGCCCATCGCCTGGGCATGCGCACGACGGCGACCATGATGTACGGTCACGTCGAAACGATCGACCATCGCATCGAGCACCTGCAGCACATTCGTGACGTGCAGGATGAGGGCGGCGGCTTCACCGCTTTCATCACGTGGAACTTTCAACCGGATGCCACCGATCTCGGCGCCGATCCCGAGCGCTGGAGCGGGGCCAAGGCAACGGGCTTCGACCATCTGCGGACCGTCGCCGTCAGTCGCCTGTTTCTCGACAACATCGATCATTTCCAGGCGTCCTGGGTCACGCAGGGGCCAAAAATCGCGCAGGTGAGCCTGAACTACGGTGTCGACGATTTCGGCAGCACGATGCTGGAGGAGAACGTGGTCAGTGCCGCAGGCACGAGCCACACGAGCGAGATGGATCTGGCCAATATGCAACGGCTGATTCGTGATGCCGGCTACGAGCCTCGCCGGCGCGATACGCGGTATGAAAGGGTCGCCACCCGGCCAGACCCCGAGGCCCTGGCTCTGGCCGCCCAGCGTGCGCCGACCGAGTCCTCCGCGCAGGCTGCCGCTTCATGAGCCACGCCGGGTCTGCCGGCGCGCGTCGTGCCCGTCTCGGCGCAATCAGTTTCCTCAACACCCGCCCTCTGATGTACGGCCTGGAAGAGGACGAGTCGCTCTTTGACATCGTCTACGATGTGCCTTCCGCCTGCGCCGACGCCTTGTCTGCGGGCACCATCGATGTCGGTCTGATTCCGGCCGTGGAGTACGCCCGCCACGGCGGCGGTCTGATTGTGCCGGAGCTGGCGATCGGTGCTGTGGGCGAAGTGCTGACGGTGCGTCTGTTCTATCGCGGCGAACTGGGCAGGATCCAGCGCATCGCCGCCGATACCAGTTCGCGCACTTCGGTGGCGTTGCTGCGCGTCCTGCTGCAGGCCAAGTACGGCATAACGCCGGAGTTCGTGCCGGCACCACCAGATCTGGACGCCATGCTCTACGGCGCTGATGCGGCGCTGTTGATCGGCGACCCCGTGCTGCCCCTGGTCGAATCGGGCCGCGACGATGCCGGGCGCCACAGTCTGGACCTGGGTCGTGAATGGAACGAATTTACCGGACTTCCTTTTGTCTTTGCCTTCTGGGCCGGTGCAGAGGGCGCCCTGAGTGCGGTCCAGGTTGCCCGGCTGCAGCGGGCGCGCCACGAGGGGGAGCAGCACCTGCCCGAGATCGCCGCTGCGTTCCAGCGCGAACGCGCGGGCTCGGCTGAGTTGTACGAAAGATACTTGCGCGACCACATCTGCTACGACCTCGGCGAGCAGCAGATGGCGGGGCTGAGAGAATTCTACCGCCTCGCTTTCGCACAGGGCATCATCCCCGAAATACCGCCGTTGCGATTCTACCCGAACCCATGAGCATGCTGTCGCCGGTGCTGTTGTACGGCCGGATGATCAAGTTTTCCCACAGCATCTTTGCTCTGCCCTTCGCCCTCAGCGGGGCGGCGCTGGCGACGGCGACCCACGGCATTCAGCCCATGCGGCTGCTGTGGATCGTTGTGGCCATGGTGGCGGCGCGCTCGGCGGCGATGGGGTTCAATCGCCTCGTGGATCGCAAGATCGACGCCGACAATCCGCGCACGGCCCAACGGGAGCTGCCTTCCGGGGCGATGTCTGTCCCTGCTGTCGCCCTGTTTGTGCTGTTGTCCTCGCTGCTGCTGGTGCTGGCCGCCTGGCAGATCAATGCGCTCTGCCTGGCGTTGTCACCTGTGGCGCTGCTCGTCGTCTTCGCCTACTCCTTTACCAAACGTTTCACCTGGGCGTCCCACCTGGTGCTGGGATTGGGCCTGGCCCTGGCGCCGCTGGGTGCCTGGATCGCGGTGACGGGCAGCTTCGATCTGACGCCGGTGCTGCTGGGACTGGCCGTCATGACCTGGGCGGCAGGATTCGACATTCTCTACGCCTGCCAGGACTGCGACTTTGATCAGGGCGCCGGTCTGCACTCCATTCCGGTGCGCTTTGGCCTTGCCGGAGCCCTGCTGCTGGCGCGCGTGCTGCACGTGCTGGCCGTGCTGCTGATGATCGGCCTCGGTATCAACGCCGGTCTGCAGGTGATCTACTTCGTCGGTGTCGCCGCCATTGCTGCGCTGCTGGCGTACGAGCACTACCTGGTGAGCCCCGAGGATCTGCGGCAGGTGAACACTGCTTTCATGACGATGAATGGCCTGGTGAGCGTTGCCTTCTTCGTCTTTACCCTGGCGGACCTGCTGTATCTGGGGGACGCCACTACAGACTGGATTCTGCCGTGACGGACGCCGTCGATCTCGATCATATCCTGCAAGCCGCTGATGAAGGCGTCTACACCGTTCGTTCGAGTGCCCGCGGTCCCTCCGGGGCACTGCCACTCGATGAGGCGACGGTCCTGGCCTCTCCCAGTGGCGACATCTTCGCCTTCAGCCAGAATGCGGGCATGGGGTGGAACCCGGCCCATCTCGGGCGCACCGAGTTTCTCGTGATCAGCACTCTGGGTGGCATTCGGGCGCCGGACGGGACCCCCATCGCCCTTGGCTATCACACCGGGCACTGGGAAGTGGGACTGCTCATGGAGGCCGCCGCCCGCGAGATCACCCGACTGGGTGGGATTCCCTATGCGGCGTACTGCTCCGATCCCTGTGATGGTCGTTCGCAGGGCACGACAGGCATGTTCGACAGCCTGCCTTACCGCAATGACGCAGCCATCGTCATGCGCAGACTCATTCGGTCCCTGCCGCGACGTCGGGGCGTGGTCGGCGTCGGCACCTGCGACAAGGGCCTGCCGGCGCTGCTGATTGCTCTGGCCGGTTGCCCGGATCTGCCCGTCATCATCGTACCCGGCGGTGTCACACTGCCGCCGGCAGAGGGCGAGGATGCCGGCAAGATCCAGTCCGTCGGCTCCCGACTGGCCCATGGTGAAATCACCATCGGTGAAATCAACGACATGGGATGTCGCGCCTGCGCCTCTCCTGGTGGCGGCTGCCAGTTTCTCGGCACGGCGGCGACGGCACAGGTTGTGGCCGAGGCCCTCGGGTTGACGTTGCCCCACGCGGCGCTGGCGCCCTCCGGTGAACCGGTCTGGCACGACATGGCGGTACGTTCTGCCCGCGCCATCGTTGCCCTGGAGCAGGGCGGCATCCGCTCGACGGACATCGTCACCGATGATGCCATCCACAATGCCATGGTGGTCCATGCCGCCTTCGGTGGCTCGACGAATCTGCTGCTGCATGTGCCTGCCATTGCCCACGCGGCAGGTCTGCGCCGACCGGTGGTGGCCGACTGGGACCGGATCAATCGACAGGTGCCGCGTATCGTCGACGTGTTGCCCAATGGTCCACAGTTCCACGTGACGGTGCGCGCTTTTCTTGCCGGTGGCGTCCCCGAGGTCATGCTGCACCTGCGCGCCATGGGGCTGCTGAAGCTCGATGCCATGACGGCGACGGGGCGCCCCCTGGGGGACAATCTGGACTGGTGGGAGCACAGCGAGCGGCGGACCCGCTTCCGCGAGATCCTGCAAGAGCAGGACGGTGTCGACCCCGACGACGTCATCATGGACGCCAAGGCAGCGCGGGCGAAAGGCATGACGAGTACGGTCTGTTTTCCCACGGGCAATCTGGCACCGGAGGGCTCGGTGGTGAAAGCCACAGCCATCGCTGCTGACATGCTCGACGCCGAGGGGGTCTACGCCATGCGCGGGCCGGCACGGGTATTCACCTCGGAAAAAGCTGCCATGGCGGCGATCAAAGCCGATCAGATCCAGGCCGGTGACGTTATGGTGCTGTTGTCCTGCGGTCCCATGGGGACGGGCATGGAGGAGATCGCCCAGGTGACGATCGCGCTGAAATACTGCGACTTCGGCAAGGATGTCGCCCTGCTGACGGACGCGCGCTTCTCCGGGTTCTCCAGCGGTCCCTGTATTGGCCATCTGGGGCCGGAGGCCCTGGCCGGTGGGCCCATCGGTCGTCTGCTGGACGGCGATGAGATCGAAATCGTTGTCGACACACGCAACCTGCAGGGACGGATCAATCTGGTCGGCGACGGGGTGCATTCCTTTGACGCCGACGAAGGCGCCCGCATCCTGGCACAGCGCGAGCCCCGGCCGGACCTTGCCCCCGACGCCCATCTGCCCGACGACACGCGCCTGTGGGCGGCGCTGCAACGCGCCGGCGGCGGCACCTGGGGTGGCTGCGTCTATGACGTCGACGCCATCGTCAGGCTCCTCGATGCGGGACGCGAGGCATTGTCCATGGAGCAGGAGAATCCCTCGTGACGAGACCGCTGTCCTTCGTTGTCGCCATCACCGGCGCCAGCGGCGCCATCTACGCCGTGCGGACCCTGCGTGCATTGCTGGCCGCCGGGCATCACGTGCATCTGGTGATGTCGAAGTACGGTCGCTATGTGCTGCACGAGGAACTGGGCTGGGAAGCCGACCGTGAGTCGATCGTCGAATTTCTCGTGCGCAAGGGTGGGGAGGAAGTGCGCAACGGCAGCCTCGAGGAACATGGCGTCAATGACCTGACCCAGTCGATCTCCTCCGGATCGTCAAGGATCGGCGGTATGATTGTGGTACCCTGTTCGGCCAAGACGCTGGCGGCGATCGCCCATGGCACGTCGTCGAACCTGATCGAACGCTCCGCCGATGTGACGCTGAAGGAGCGTCGGCCCCTCGTGCTGGTCGTGCGCGAGACGCCGATGAACCTGATTCAGTTGCGCAACATGGTGACCGTCGCCGAGGCGGGCGCCACGGTGTTGCCGGCGATGCCGGCCTTTTACCAGAAACCACAGACCTTCGACGATCTTGGCGACTTCATCGCCGGCCGGGCCCTGAGCCTGCTGGGCCTGGATCATGAACTGTTTGAGCGCTGGACGGGACCGAACTGATTCCAGCGCCAGATCGAACTGACACAAGGGCCCCCGGAGCAGACTCCGGGGGCCCTTGCTGTGTACGTGCCGGCTGCACACGACGATCCCGGGGAGCGGGTCGCCGCGCGCGGCCGGTCAGGATGGCTGTGGCCCGACCGACGGTCCCGGGGAGGGGGTCGCCGGCCGGCAGAGCAGCCCGTCCAGTTCAGGTGCGGCGCATGTAGCCGTACATGGCCTCGGATACGGTTGCTTTCCAGGCCCGCCTCGAGGGCAGGCTGCCGGCTCGAATGCAGCGGCGCAGCTGCAAGGACAGCCGACGTCGGCTGCAGTTGGGCAGATCCAGCAGGAGGCCACAATACCATCTCGTGTTCATTTCTGTGTCTCCGTTCTTGACAGATCGGTCACTTCCTGGTGGACCGCGGCGCGGACGGTGCTGTCGAGTTGGCGTTCGGCATAGTTGCGGAACTCACCCGTACCAGCAAGGAACATCTGCAGCCCAGCGGCAGCGGCGGCGCACAACAGCGTCACCAGCAGATACATCCGGAGTCTCGTGCGTAACTGATAGGTTGCGGGCATATCGTCTTCCCCATTTACCCTTCGTAGTAAGGGGCCGGGACCGAGGGTTGCTATCTGCGCGAGGAGGAACAGACAGCAGGTGTTGCAGGGAAAGGGAAGAGTCTACCCCTCGGTCCCGGGCCACGAAGGCGTGTTCGCCCTGACCTTTGCAAGGGGCGTGCCAGATCCAGTCGAGTATTTCGTAAGACAAGCAAATACAGACAGTTACAATTCTTGAAGAACTATGACAATCCATATGATACCATGTTTGTTTGTATGGTATCCGTCACAGCATGTAGGTGTCAGATGCCGGGCGACAACTACATGTCGACGTGAATTGGGCAAGCGGAAAAACGGGGATATTCGGGGAGGGAAAGACGTTCCGAGGGTGGGAAGAAAAGTCTTCCCATGGGAAAACTCAGCGGCGTTCTGCACCGGTCGGGGTGTGTTGGTGCCACTGTGGCAGCGTCCGTTGCGCGGGCTTGCTCGGCCCTAACAGCAGGGCGGTCCGCTTCACGACAGCATTCTGTTGAGGCGTAGGGTGCGGGCCACCTTGGGCACGTAGCCGGCAAGACTGCCATCGCGTACGACGCCACGGCAGATGGGCAGGTCATCGTGGAAGCAGACGACCTCACCCGTGAGGGCGGGCGCTTCGACCTGGCACGATTCTCCGCGGAACAGGATCTGCAGTTGGTCCATGTCGATGTCCAGGCGCCGCTGGCGCACCTGTTCTCCCCAGAGGCACACGGCCTGCTGCGACAGATAGAAGTGCTGCTTGTGCAGACTTGCCAGGCGCATGCCGGAGCGGACATACCAGGGCTGCTGCGCCAGTAGCCCGGCGCCCCCATGGCGCAGATCCAGATGGCGGTTGTTGGCGACGACCTCGTAGCCCGGTGGAATGTCGGGGGTGAAATCCCAGCGACTGGCCAGCTGTTGCGCCCACGCGTCTGGATCGGGGTCTGCCGGCAGCGTCCGCAGCAAGGCACCGGCATCGTCTTCGGCCATGAGCCACTCGCTTGGGCCGCGTTTGCTGATGACGGCGACGAAAGCGCCCTCTGTGGCATGCAGATGGGGCCAGACGCGGGCGCAGCCGGAGAAGGCCGGCGGGTAACGCGCCAGCTGTTCGGCAGCCAGGTGGCCATCGGTGATCGCAGACACCTGCTGCACGTCGACGAGGGGGTCGAAATTCTTCAGCAGGCCCACGAGGACGTCTTCGTTTTCTTCGGTCGACAGACTGCAGGTGGAATAGACCAGGCGGCCGCCGGGGCGCAGCATGTGGAACGCCGCCCGCAGCAGCCCGATCTGCTGGGCGCTCTTGTGGACGGAGTCCTCGGGCGACCAGAACCTGAGCATGCTGCGATCCTTGCAGAGGATGCCGTCACCGGAGCAGGGCGCATCCAGCAGTACACGATCGAAGACGTTGTGGAAGGAGCGCGCCAGCTGGGTGCCGAGGACCGAGGTGAGCAGGGTGTTGTAGGCGCCACACCGTTCCAGGTTGCCCACGAGCGCGGCGAGGCGCTTGTGCCGTGGCTCGTTGGCTACCAGCAGGCCCGTGTTGCCCATGGCCGTGGCGATCTGTGTCGCTTTGCCCCCCGGTGCGGCGGCCAGGTCGAGGACCAGTTCGCCCGGTTGCGGGTCGAGGGCGCGCACGGCGAGGGTTGTTGCCTTGGCCTGCATGTAGAGCGCGCCCAGGCGAAACTCCAGACTGTGACTGACGGTGGCCGCCAGATCCGGCGGCAGGCGCAGCGTGTCCGGACACCACGCGACGGACTCACACAGCGCCTGCAGGCGTGGAGCAAAGGCGCGTGCCGCCGGCAACAACGTACTGAGCCGCACGTCGACACCCGGTTCGGTGAGCATCGCCTGGCGGAAATCCGGCACCTGCAAAGGGTCGGGCAGCAAGGCCTGCAGGTGTGCCAACAACTTCTGCAAGCGCGGGTCGTTGTCATCTGCGGCCTCTTTGCAGTCCTGCGGAGATGTGGCGTTATTCATCGGTTCAGTCATTCATGGGCAGTCATCAGCGTGTGTGTTGGCTGTACGCGAGTTGAGACAAGTAACCCACCCGGACCAGTTCTGCAAGGATACCACCGCCTTGGCGGCCGACGGCGACACCTACATCGTCAGCGACCTCCACCTCGGAAGCCCCTACTTCCGTCTGGAGAACTTCGTTCGTTTCCTCGATGCGTTGCCGACGGGCGTGCGCCTGGTGCTCAATGGCGACACCATCGACGAACCGGGGGACCCCCTGCCGGCGGCGCACGAAGATGTCATCCACCGGCTGGTACGTGAATCCCGTCAGCGCTCCGTGATCTGGGTGCACGGCAATCACGACGAAAGCTTTGGCCTGGCTGATGCCGGCGACATACAGTTCGTCCGCCGCTGGGAAGTGGCGGACAAGCTGCTGGTCGTGCATGGGGATCAGCTGGATGGCGTCATGCCGAAGCACGGCCTGTTCAAGAAGATCTTCAAGAAATTCCACCGACTCCGCGTCCGCTTCGGCTTCCCGGATATGCACGTGGCCCACTATGCCAAGCGCTGGGGCCTGCTCTACCGCGTGCTCAACGAGCATGTTGCCCGACGGGCGATTGATGCGGCCCGTCGCGATGGCTTTCACGCCGTCACCTGTGGCCATACGCACGCACCGATGGAGTGGGAGCGCGACGGGCATCGCTACCTGAACACGGGTGCCTGGACGGAGGATCCAAACCATTACGTGACGGTCACCGACGGCGGGCGCATAGAGCTGCGGATCTTTCCGCAGGATCCCGCGTGAGGCGCCGCCTGTCGTGGTGGACGTTCGCTGTGCTCGGTTGCCTGCCCCTTCCCGGGGGCGCCCAGGCAACAGATGGGCCCGCACAGACGTCGGCGCCCTTGCTCTGGCCGCTGGAATTGCAACCGGCCCTGTCCTCCACCTTCGGTGAGACGCGGGCGACGGCCTTTCACAACGGCATTGATCTGAAGACCTGGGGCAAGACGGGATATGCCGTGCGCGCCGTCGCCGATGGCTGGATTCTGCGCGTGCGCACGTCACCATGGGGCTACGGGCGGGCCCTGTATCAGCAGTTGGCCGATGGGCGGATCGCGGTGTATGGGCACCTGGAGAGCTTTGCCACGCCTGTGACCCAACGTGTGCAAGCGGCACAACGCGCCGCCAGACAATACTCCGTGCAACTGTGGTTCACGGCCGATGAGATTCCGGTGCAGCGCGGGCAGGTGATCGCCCACACGGGAGAGAGTGGCGCCGGGCCACCTCATCTGCACGTGGAAATCCGCGATGCCCTCAACGTGCCGCAGAATCCGTTGTTGCAGGGCCTGGGCCCCGTCGCCGATACCACCCCGCCAACCTTGCGCCGACTGTTGCTCGTGCCCCTGTCAGCAGCGGCCCGAATCGACGGTGGGCAGGATCCTGTGGCTGTCACCCTTCGGGCCATGTCTTCAGGGAGCGGTCCCGCCGATTACGAGGCCAGTCGCAGGGTACGAGTCTGGGGCCGTATCGGTATGGCTGTCGATTCCTACGACCGCGCCGATCTGGCGCCGAACAAACTGGCAGCATTGCGCCACGAATTGCACGTCGATGGCGAATCGCACTTCACCTCCACTTTCGAGCACGTGTCTTTTGCCGACGGCCACCTGGTGGCACTGGATCGATTACGGCCGGCAGCCATCGAAGGGGTGTTCACCGCCCTCTACCGCCGCCCTGGAAATCGCCTCTCCTTCTACGCCGGGACGGCGGGTGACGGGTCCATCGTCGCCGGCGGCGAAGACGGGCTGCCATCGGGCCTGCCATCGGGCCTGCACGAGGTGATCGTTACCGCCGCAGATGTGGCGGGCAATCGAGCCCGGGCGCGGCTGCAACTCGAAGTATCGGCGCCGCCGCAGGTGGTTGCTGCGCGCCTGGTGCGTGGCTCGGAGGAGGGTTGGTTTCTCGAGGCGGACTTTGCCGATGCGGACGACGAACGGCTGACAACAGAGATCGTCGATGCGGCGTCAGGCAGAATCGTGCAGCAGTCCTCGATCGTTGTTGGTGCGGGGCCATTTACCTGGGCCCTGCCGGCGGATACTTCGGGGACGGGCACCTCGGTGACGGCCTGGTCGCTGCGGGTGCGGGATGCCGTCGGCAACGAAGACAAACAGACCCTCGCTGTGCCACAACTGACAGAAAATGCCGAGGCCTTTCGTCTCGATCTGAGCCCGACATTCCGGACGCGCCATGTGCTGTTGCGGGTGGCCGCCCCGCGAGCCTTGCAGGCGCCGCCGCAGATCACCTTTGCCGGGCATGCTCAGCCTCTGCAGCAGGACGGGCCCGGCAGCTATTCTGCCACCCTGTCGCTGGCGGAGGTAGACACGGATGACGTCGTCATCGAGTGCACGGCACTTGCAGTCGACGGGGGACGAGGCCTTGGCACACTGACGCTCTCGGGGCGGCCCGCTCGTCCGGGGGTAGCGCAGGTGATCGAGTTGCTGCAGGGCAAGGCGGCTCTGCACATGGCGGCTGGTTCGGCCTATGAGGTCATCTATCCGCAGGCCCTGTCTGTTACACCAGAAGCATCCGGAGAGCTTGTCGCGACGGGCCC
>CALFPI010000671.1 GCA_937919035.1 uncultured Gemmatimonadaceae bacterium | reverse complement strand
TGGCAGACTGCCGTCCTGGTGATCGTCGTCTGGAGTGCCTATGGAAATTCCCTGGGCGGCAGCTTTCAGTATGACGACTTTCACAGCATCGTGCGCAATCCGGCCCTGCGGGACCTGGGCAATGTGCCGGCTTTCTTTCACCAGCCATCGATGTTCTCCGCAGATATCGGCAAGGGGATGTACCGTCCCGTGCTGCTGACAACTCTGGCGCTGAATCACGCGCTGCATGGCTACGACGTCGTCGGCTATCATGTCGTCAACGTGATGCTACATCTGGCCAGTGTGCTGTTGCTGTGGCAGTTGGCGCGACGCTGTGCGACATCGTCGGCGGCGCTGGCGGCGGCGCTGCTCTTTGCCACCCATCCACTGACGGCGGAGCCGGTGAACTATATCAGCAGCCGCTCGGAACTGCTGCTGGGCGTGTTCTTTCTCGGCAGCATGTGGGCCCATATCAAAGCCTTTGCCAGCGACGCAGAGAACCGTGGATTCCGCGTGCTGGCAGCCGGGCTGTGCATCCTCGCCCTGCTCAGCAAGGCAACTGCCGTGATGCTGCTGCCCACGCTGTTGCTGGTCGACAGGATGATGCTGGGTTGGCGTCCGCAGAGCCTTGTGGATCTGCTGCGACGACACGGCGTCTACTGGGCCTTGGGCGGCGTCTACGTCGGCGCTATTGCCATGAATGGGTTCCTCAGCGGCTCGCTGGCTGCCCCCGTACGAAGTGCCGGGGTGCAGGCGCTGACGCAGATCAAGGCGTGGGCCTACTATGTGCGCCTCGTGGTTGTGCCGCGACCGCTCTCCGTCGATCACGTCTTCTCTGAAGCGACCTCCGTGGGGGCGGCAGTGGTCTTCGGCGCCGCGCTCATCCTGTCGCTGTTGTGGTTATGTGGGCGACACTGGCGCAGGTTGCCGGCGCCCGTGCTGGGACTGTTGATGGGGGGGCTCGTGCTCCTGCCAACAACGCTGATGCCATTGAACGTGCTGATCAATGAGCGGCGTCTGTATCTGGTGGTGGCCGCTCTGTGTATGTCCCTGGCCAGTCTTGCACGCCTGCGCCGCGGGGCCGTGGTGGCGGCGACGTTGGCACTGCTGCTGCTCACGGCCGAGCGCAATGGTGCCTGGGCGACACAAACGACATTGTGGGAGTCGGCCCAACGCAGCGGCTCACAGTCGTACCGGACCTGGGTCAATCTCGGCAAGGCCTATCATGAGGCGGGACAAGTCGAGGCGACAAAAAAGGCGTACGAGAGGGCTCTGCAGCTGGATGACCGACACGGAGACGTGTACAACAATCTGGCGGTACTGCTGCACCAGAGCGGACGTGTGGGCGAAGCCGTACCATGGTATGAGATGGCACTTTCCCGTTATCCGGACATGGATGAGATCTACCAGAACCTGGCAGATGCCCACGTGCAACTGGAGAACTTTGCTCAGGCGGCCTCGGTCTACGAGGCGGCTCTGGCGTTGGACGACAACAACGGTGCTGTGTGGAACAATCTCGGCGAGGTCCACATGCAACGGCACGACTATGTCGGGGCCGAGGCGGCCTTCCGGCGGGCGGCTCAGTTGTTGCCGGACAACCACGAGCCCGGCAACAACCTGGGCAACGCCCTGGACGCCCAGGGGGCCCGCCGTCGATCGGAGGCGGTAGAGGCCTATCGCGGCGCCCTGCGGTTGGCGCCGGATGCTGCCGCGCGGGGTGCGATCTACGCCAACCTGGGTGAGACCCTGCGACGCAGCCGCGACTTCTCGGGGGCGGCAGCCGTGCTGGATTCATCGATGCGCCTGGTGGCCACAGCCGTGGCCTGTGACTACCGGGGTCGGGTGGCGTATGACACGGGGGACATGGCTGCGGCAGAAGCTTTCTGGCAGCGGGCGGTGGCCCTCGATGCGACGCGTGGATCGGCGTGGTCCGGCCTGGGGGACCTGCGTCTGGCGGCGGGGGATCTGGCGGGCGCGGAACAGGCCCTGCGGCAAGCCGTCGGTAGCGGTGGGGGCACGCGGGCGTGGCTGAGTCTGGCCCGTTGTCTGGAGGCGAGGGCGGCAATTCCGGCGGCGCGTGACGCCTATGAACAGTTGATCCGACTCGGGCAGGCCGGTGATCCGCGGGTCACGGCGGCGCAGCAGCGGCTGCTGGAACTGGCGCAGGCGCAATGACGACAGCCTTGCGCACCGCGATGGCTTTGTCGGCGCTGGTGCTGCTGACGTATGCCAATTCGCTGGGTGGAACTTTCCACTACGACGACTTCCATTCCCTCGTCAGCAACCCCGCCGTCCGTGATCTGGCAAACATCCCGGCTTTCTTCCACGATCCGCGGCTGTTCTCGGTGGATGCAGACAAGTCCATGTATCGGCCCCTGTTGCTGGTGACCTACGCCCTGCAGTATGCCATGCATGGCTATCAAGCCTCGGGTTTCGTCGCCGGCAACATCCTGATTCATCTCGGCTGTGTGCTGCTGTTGTGGCGACTTGTGTTGCGTCTGGCGCCATCCCTGTCAGCGGCGACGGTCGCCATCGCCGTTGCCCTGTTTGCCGTGCACCCCGTGGTGGGTGAGCCCGTCAACTACGTCAGCAGTCGCTCCGAAAGCCTGGCGGCGCTGTGCATTCTTGGGGCGTTGCTGCTGCATCTGCGGACCCGCGAGGATCATCGCTGGTGGGGGGGATCGCTGGGCCTGTTGCTGGCTGGTCTGCTGACCAAAGCGACTGCGGCGGCGATGCCGATTCTCGTCGCAGTGGGCGAATTGTCCGGCGTTGTGCGCGGTCGGCAGGATTGGCGCTCGATCAGTCGACGGGTCGCACCCTATGGCGTCGTGCTTGGCGGCTACGTCCTGTGGCTGTCCAGCCGCCAGTTGCTGCCCGATGATCGGGCGGAACCGGTGCGCAGTCTGGCGACACAGCTGGCGACGCAGCTGAAGGGGGTGGCGTGGTACGTGCACTTGCTGAGTCTGCCCGTCCATCAGAGCGTCGATCCCGCCTTCACTGAGGGTGCCTGGTCGACGGCGGTTGTCTGGCTTGGTGCGGCGCTGCTGCTGTCGGTGCTGCTGTTGCTCCGCTGGGCGGGCACGCAGACACGCTGGTGGTTGTTGTGGCCAGTGCTCGTGGCGCTCCCGGCCAGTGCGGTACCACTGAACGTGCTGGTCAATGAGCATCGGATCTACCTTGCGGTGGCGGGTCTGTGTATGCCTTTCGCCAGTCTGGCGAAGGTGCCCGGCACCGGATGGCGGCGTCACTGGCCGGCTCTGGCGCTGGTCGTGGTCCTGGCGACGCTCAGTGTCCAGCGCAATGCGGTGTGGGCGTCGGAGAAGTCTCTGTGGAGTGAGGCCGTCGCCCACGGGCCGCACGGGGCCAGAGCGCGTGTGCATCTGGGCAACGCCCTGCGTCAGGAGGGCGCCCTCGCCGCAGCGGGTCAGCAATTTGAGCAGGGGCTGCGGGCCGAGCCGAACAATCTGGCGGCCCACACGAATCTGGCCAGCATCTACTATGAGCAGGCCGTCAACAATGGTGGGCAGCAGGAGGCGCTGCTTGCTGCTGCGGAGCAGCACTACCAGCATGTGTTGCGGTTACAGGCAGAGCATCGGGAGGCGTTGACCAATCTGGGCAACGTCTACCGCCTGCGCGGCAATGTTGCGGTGGCGGCCCAGTACTATCAACGGGCCGCTGCGGCCCATCCTGAGCACCCGGATGCCTGGGCCAATCTGGCAGATCTCGCCTTTGAGTTGCAGGCCTATGGGCAGGCGGCAACAGCACTGCAGCGAGTCGTAGCACTCGAGCCGACACGGGCGGAGGGGTTTCGTCGTCTCGGTGATGCCCTGGCGCGGGGGGGGGAACTGGCCGGTGCCAGTGACGCCTACGAGCGCGCCTGTCAACTGGATCCCTCGGCGGTGGGTGCCTGCTACAATCTGGCCGAGGTCCTGCGTGTGCGCGGGGATATGGCGGCCGCCGGCGGCGACAGCGATCCATCCGTGCAGCTATGGACGCGGGCGCTGGGGGCCTATCGCTACGTCCTGCAACAGGCGGGGGAGTACCGTCAGGCGCGCCAGCAGGAGGCGGCCTTGAACCAGCGTCTGGCCGGGGTTGGATCGCGATGAAGCAATTGTCCTGGACGGGGATCCCCGCCGTTCTGGCCATCGCCGTCGCCGTGGTGGCAACCTTTGCCAACGTCTTCGGCAATTCCTGGCACTACGACGACCTGCACGCGATCACGCAGAATCCACATCTGCAGAGCCTGCAGGATCCTCTGCGCTTGCTGCTGGACCCGACGCAGTTCTCCCGCGATGCCGACAAGGCCATGTTCCGCCCACTGCTGCTGGTAAGTTTTGCTCTCAACTTCGCCTGGTCCGGGCTGGAAACCTGGTCCTGGCACCTGGTCAACCTGGGGCTGCACCTGGCCTGCACTCTGGTGCTGTGGCAGATCCTGCGAGACCTGGGACGCCCGCCCGCTCACGCTCTGTGGGGGGCCTTGCTGTTCGCCCTGCATCCGCTGGCGACAGAGCCGGTGAACTACATCAGCAGCCGTTCGGAGTCGCTGGCGGCGCTCTTTGTGCTTGGAGCTTTCTGCCTGCACCTGCGCGCAACCGAAGCCGGGGGACGTCAGGACTGGCGCTGGCGTGCCGGATCGGTGCTGGCTTTCGCCCTGGGGGTGATGACGAAGTCCGTCGCCATCACCACACCGGCGCTGTTGCTGGCCTTCACCGGGCTGCGCTATGGCTGGCGCCGTGCCCTGACACCGTCGACGTGGTGGCCCTATGCTGCGGTTGCCGTCGCCTATCTGGCCATCGTCGGCGCGCATGTAACACGTGCGGTGGCATCGGACGCCGTCCGCGGACCCTGGGAACAGCTGGCAACGCAGGCCAAAGCCTTGCCCTACTACGCCCGGTTGCTGGCATTTCCCGTCGGGCTCAACGTGCACCATCAGTTCTTTGCCGGGGGAGCCGCTCTGGTGGTGGCCCTGTCTGTGGCGGCGGTGATCTCGTTGCTCTACGTGGGCCTGCGACGGGCGCCACGGGATGTCACTTTTGGTTTGCTCTGGGTTGCCATGATCCTGTCGCCGACGATCGTTGTGCCCCTGCATGTGCTGGTCAATGACCATCGTCTGTATCTGCCGATGGTGGGTGTTGTGCTGGCGCTGACGTCGCTGACGTCGATGTGGGGTCCAAGGCAACGACCCTGGTTGGGTCCTGTCGGTCTGGTGCTTCTCGGCGTGCTTGCCGTGACATCATGGCAACGAAACAGCATCTGGCAGAACGAGTTCACCCTGTGGTCGGATGCCGCCGCCAAATCACCAACACCACTGGTGCCGGTGGCGTACGTGCATCTGGGCAACTACGCCAAGGACGCCGGGCATCTGGCCGAAGCGGAGGGCTACTTCCGTCACGCTCTGAGCATCGATCCCGATCATGTGGCGGCACGTAACAATCTCGGTATCACGCTGCAGGGCCTGGGGCGTTGGGATGAGGCGGTTGTCCTGTATCAGGGCATCGTGACCGAACGGCCGGATCTGGCCGAGGGTTGGTACAATCTCGGTAAAGCCTACCAGCAGTCAGCCCAGGCACACAGAATCGCGGGCGAGGAGGAGGCGGCATTGGCCGAGGAGGGGCGTGCACGTGCGTCGTACCGCCGGGCCCCGTTGGATGGTCCCCATGCCCACGTGATCCTGAACAATCTGGGCACAACCTTTGAGAACACCGGCCGCCTGGACAGTGCCACCATCTACTACCGGCTGTCGCTGGAAAGTCAGATGACCAACGCCGACGCACGACGCAATCTGACGCGATTGCTGCGCAATCTGCCTGCCCGCGCCTCGATGTGGATGGAGGCGGGGGCCTTTGTAGAACTGGAAAGCCTGTGCGCGGAATTGATCCCGGCCGCCGAACGCCTGGGCTACAAGAATCCGGGGCCGCTGTTCTTTCTTGCGGTGAGCCGCTTCTCGCAGGGACTGTATGCGGAGAGCGTCGCCCCGAACCGGCAGCTGGTGGCACAGTATCCCGATTTTGCGGAGGGTTACCTGCAACTGGGCAATGTCTACGAGACCCTCGGTGATCCCGTACTGGCTGCCGACGTGTATCGCCAGCAACTGTTGCGGCTACCCCGGGGCGAGCACAGCGCGGAAGCGGCGACACGACTCAAGCGCCTTGAGGCCCGGCGATGAAGATCCGCCTCCTGCTGACACTGGCGGCGGTCGTTGTGCTGGTGCACGGACTGTCTGCGTCCGG
>CALFPI010000670.1 GCA_937919035.1 uncultured Gemmatimonadaceae bacterium | reverse complement strand
GGCGGATAGCAGGCAATCTCGTGGGTTGGCCGTTCGGCAGAGTAATCGCCAGGCAACTCACCGATATTGTTCGGCACCGTCGCCGACTGATAGCGCACGTCCACGGCCCAACGAACGACATCCCTGGTGTGCAGCGACGAGCAATGCGGCGTCAGGTTTGTCATGAACAGCGCGCCACCGGCAGGCACGGGCACCGTCACGGGTCGCTCACTGGCGGGAAGGTCCTCATCCTGGATCACCAGGAAGCCGCCGGGCCCATGAGTGAAGTGGCGCATCACACCGCTACGATGGACCCGGGGCAGTACCTGCAGACAGCCGTTCTCAGGGTAGGTGTCCACCAGTGGGATCCAGCAGGTGACGATCAGTTCGTCGTCACAGTGCGGGCTGAAGTACCCGGAGTCCTGATGCCACGGCACGGCACCCCGTTCGTAGGACGGCATCTTCGGGCGAATGCGATACACGGATGAGCCGATAATCTCGGGGCCGACGAGGGACTCCATGCAACCCAGCAGGCGCTGGTTGGTGATGAACTCGAAGAAGGCCGGGCCACTGTGACCACCGCCGGCGCGGCCGACAATGGGTGACAGAATCTCATCACATTCGCCGAAGACCCGCGTCAGGCGTGTTTCGAAGGGCTCTTCTTCCCATGTTCGACTGATCTTGCCAGCGGCGAGCATCTCCCGGGCGGCGCTGTCGATAACCCCGGTGATCTCCTCGCGCAGCGGCTGAATCTCGGCATCGGTGAAGACATCAGGTACCATCACGTAGCCTTCGTCCGTGAAGTGCTGGACCTGTTCTTCGGTTAGTCCATTCGGCATATACCATCTCCTCCGGCGGGAGTATACCCGGACGGGATAAGGGGGTCAATCAAACCGGATTGGCTCGTGGTTCATGGCGCTGCGCTGGCTCAGGCGAATTCGGATGACAGGGGAAACATCTTTGTCGGCACGGCATCACCCGTTGGCACTTTCCCCTGCGGATTGTGCGCGTAGGTGTCCTGCCCCCGCATGAGGTAGGCCTCGAAATTGGGCCACGTCGCCAGGTCACACTGCACCCGGGTCGGCGACAGACGCATCGTCAGCCCCACACGCCGTTCCCCCGACAGGCTGGGGCCCGATCCATGGATCAGGCGATCATCGTGCAGCGACATCTGCCCTGCCTGCAGATCAATGGTGACGATATCGGCACTGTCGAACTGACTCTCGTCGATCGCCTGGCCCAGCACGTACTGCTCCCCTTGCACGACGGCGTGCTGTTGTATGCCGGTCTTGTGACTGCCGGCGACAACACGCATGGCGCCGTTGCTGTCGTCCGTATCGTATAACGCCAGCCACACCGTCACCGTCTCGCGTGGGGTCAGCGGCCAGTACTGGGCGTCCTGATGCCAGGGCACGTCGGTACTGACGCCGGGCAGCTTACAGAAGAACTGGCAGCCCCAGAGAAACATGTCCGTTCCGATAAGGTCCTCGACACAGTCCAGAATTTCCGGCATGGCACACAGGTCGTAGGCCCAGCGATTGGCCTTGTGCCAGCAGTTGACCTTGTTGATGTCGGTGCCGTCGGGCAGCTTGTGCCACAACTCGTCGAAGCGTTGCTGCAGATGGCTGACGACATCCGCGCCGAATATGGGCAGATTCTTGACGTAACCACGCGCGCCGAACTGCGTCTTCTCGGCATTGGTCAATCTGCGGGCGGCGGTACTTGCGACAAACGGCCTCAAGAAAGGCTCCTCGACAGAAGGTTGGGGAAAGTCGGTATAATATGACAGACTTCCCTTGAAAGGAATCATCATGGTCGTTCCTGTCCCTGCACCCCGTATCAACCGCTTCGAACAACTCGGCTACGGCATGTTCATTCACTGGGGGCTGTATGCGCAGTTGGGCCAGGGAGAGTGGGTCCAGCACCTGCGTAAGATTCCCATGGAGGAATATGCCAGGCTGAAGAACCGCTTTACGGCTGACGAGTTTGACGGCCGTGCTATCGCCCGTATCGCCCGGCAGGCGGGCATGAAGTACGTCACCCTTACGAGCCGCCACCATGACGGGTTTTCCCTGTATGACACACGCGGCCTGAGTGATCACGACGCGCCCCACAGCCCTGCCGGCCGGGACCTGGTGGCGGAGTTGATCGAGGGTTGCCGCGCCGAGGGTGTGATCCCCTTTTTCTACCACACCACCCTCGACTGGTTTCAACCGAGCTTCACCAACGACTTCGATGCCTACCTCGACTATCTGCACAGTTCGGTGGAAATCCTCTGTTCGCAGTATGGGCAGATCGGTGGTCTGTGGTTTGACGGCAACTGGAGCAAACCCGACGCCGACTGGAAAGAGGATCGTCTCTACGCCATGATCCGCAAACACCAGCCCGAAGCGATGATCATCAACAACACCGGTTTGGGCGCCAAAGGTCACGTCGGCCACCCGGAGATCGACTCCGTCACCTTTGAGCAGGGCCGGCCCACACCCATGGATCGCAACGGCATGCCCAAGTACATCGCCGCCGAAATGTGCCAGACCTTCAACCGTCATTGGGGCATTGGCGCCGAGGACTTCAACTACCTGTCGCCGCGAGAGATCATTGAGAATCTGTGCGCCTGCCGGAAGGTCGGCGCCAACTACCTGCTCAATGTCGGCCCCACGGCGGGCGGCGCCATTCCCGACTATGAGTCAGCCACCCTTCGCCGCGTGGGCGAGTGGATCAAGGGTCAGGAACAGATCCTCTACGGCGGCCACGTGTCGGCTGTCCGGGGGGCAGGTGACGACTTTGCCCTCGAAGCCGATGACCGTCTCTACCTGTTCATCCACAATCTCTCCGTTGGCGGCGATGCGCACGTGACCACCGGCGGCGGCGGCATCGGACCCCGCGCCTTTGCCGCTGTCAACCGCCCAGTGACGTCCGTACGCTGGCTCGACAACGATGAAACCCTGCAGCACACCCATGACGCCGACTCGGGCCTGCTCTGCATCCAGGCCACGGGGTATCCCTATGGTGTCGACCGCGTCGTGCGTGTCGCCGAGGTCTGCTGCTCGTGAGCGAGCCTCTGGATACCGCGTTGCAGTCGCGCCTCGAAGCCCTCTGTGACGAGGGCTGGGACCTGTGGTCGGCATTTGATACCGAAGTTCGTCAGGACAACTGGCATCCCTTCGTTGCGGCCGACTACCATGTGGTGCAGGCGGCCCTGATCAAACTTCGTGCGCCCGGTCTGCGCTTTCTGGAACTTGGCTCGGCGACAGGCGTGATCACCATCATGGCCGACCTGCT
>CALFPI010000669.1 GCA_937919035.1 uncultured Gemmatimonadaceae bacterium | reverse complement strand
TGCCCGCACCAGTCCCTGTGTTTCATCAACGCTGACGACGTCATCTGCCAGCCCGTGGTGCGCCAGTACGGTGGGCAACCTGTCGGCGAAGTACAGAGCGGATCTTCGCAGCAGTTCCAGCCGCATTCCTGCAACGGACAGATCGCCTCGCTCCAATGGATCTACGATGGACGCCTGCAGCTCAGCAATGCTGGTCAGGGGAGGCGGCCGATCGTCAAGAATGCTCAGCAGCAGGCGCTGGGAAAAATTGCCGAAAAAGTCGGCGGGCCCGAAGAAATCGACCACACGTACGACGCCCGGCTCACGGATTGCCGTCAGCAGGGCGATGGCGCCGCCCGCACTGAAACCCAGGGCCGCGGCATTCCCGGTGGCCACACCCGGTTGCGCCCAGGCAGCGTGGATCAGCGCCAGCGCATCATCGACTTCGCCGTCCCATATGCTGACGGCACCCTCCGAGGTCCACACGGACGATCCGTAGGACAGACTCTTGCCGCGGTAGGAAGGCAGGACAAGGGTGAATTGGTTGCCACGAAGGCCGGCGACGGCTCCCAGGGCGAACAGCGCTGCCTCGACGGTGACACCGACGTCGCTGTAGTGGGTGTAGGCCAGCACCGGGCGTGGGGCCGTCACGTTGAGGGGAACAATGACAGCGCCATAGTGACGGTCCCCCTGCACGAGATGCGAGAGAATGCGCACTTCAAGCGTATCGATGCCGAGGGCAATCGTATCCTGCTGTACGACGCGCACGTCGCGGGCCGTGACATCACGTGAGGCCCAGTCCGCCAGTACCGTTTCGCGTTCGCTTTCGGTGACCGGTGCGAAGAGCAGGGGTAGATCGGCCCGGTCAAAACCCTTGTTCGTGTCGTCATCCGGTCCTGTGCCGCTGCCGGCGCCACAACCGGCCAGCAGCAGGCAGCAGCCCACGAGCCAATGGACTCGTATCGCCCGGACGGGTCTCAACTGCCGGTGGAGCGATAATATCTGACGCCGAAACGCCACAGCCGCAGACTGACGGCGAGGAAAGCGAAACCTGCCAGTGGCGCCAGCCAACTGTTCAAGGAGAGAGGCGCATCGTTGCGACCCATGATGGCCAGCGCCGGGTAGTAGGTGACGCATGCGAGAGGCACGATCCAGGTAAAGAAACGGCGGAAGCTGTCGCGGTAGATGGTAATGGGGTACTGCCCGACAAAGTTACCACCATGGGTGAGGCAATTGGCAATCTCCAGCGCTTCTGTCGTCCAGAAGGACAGCAATCCCTGCAGAACGGACAAGGCGTAGAACAGGCTGGCGCTCCCCAGGATCGCCAGTCCCGTGAGACCGAGCCGTGGCAAGTCGAAGCCCAGACCGAGTTCCTGCCAGGCCCACCCCAGCACCAGAAGCCCCTGGCTAAGGCGGCCGACGCGACGCAGTTGCAGTTCCTGGCCGAGCAACTGCAGAACGATGGATCGGGGGCGCAGGAGCACACGATCAAACGTTCCGGAGCGAATCGCCTCGGGGACGTGTTCAAAGCCACGGGATGTCGCCTCCGCCAGCGCGAAGCCGCTGTTGACGAGACCGTAGAACACGGCCACCTCCGCCAGCGACCAGTCGCGCAGGTGACCGAAGCGGTCAAACATGATCCACACGGCGCCAAACTCGAGAAAGCTGATGGCGAACGTGCCGGCAACAAGCATCAGGAATGATGCGCGGTACTGCATCTGTCCACGCATCGAAACCGACATGAGGCGACAACAGAGGGCCGCGTCGTTGGCGAACTGCGACAGGATCACGGTTGTCACCCGCCCTGAGCGACCAGCACGCGCCGACCATACGCCAGCAACACGCGGCCGCCCAGCACGATCGCCGCCGCCCAGACCAATTGGAACGCGAGCAACGCCGGCGCCTCCGCGGCGGGAATGTGTCCCAGATAGAGTCGGAAGGGTATGTCGATCAGCCCACGGAAAGGCAGGGCCTCGAGCAGGGGCTGCAACCACTGCGGAAACAGCGGCAAGGGCACAGCCTGTCCTGAAAAGAACACGACGACTGCGACGACCAGCATCATGGCTCCGTCGCCGCTGAGAGTCCACATGAGGGTGATCGACAGCAGCGTCGTGATCGCTGCCGACAGGATCAGGGCACAGAAGGTCGCCGCGAGCCACGCCACAAAGGCGTCGACACCCGCAGGTGGTGGCAGTCCCAGGAAGGCGGTGGCGACAACGAGAAGTGGTAGGGCTCGCAGCACGGTCGGCGCCGTGCGTCTGGCAACAGCGCGAGCAAACCACAGTCCGTACAGATCGACGGGGCGCAGGAGTTCGTAGACGACGCCACCTGTGCGGATCTGACTGCGGATCTCCGGATCCACATTCCACGGGAACATGCCGAGCATGGCCTGCCCCAGCCAGACGTAGCCGATGACTGTGGACAGCGACATCGGCGGTGGCTGTGCCGCTGCCTCATAGAAGGCGGCATAGGCCTGGACCATGACGAAGCCGAAAAACAATTGTGTCGCCAGGCCGGCCAGAGCCGCCGCACGGTACTGGAGCAGGATCCGCGCCGAAGCACTGAGGATGGCCAGGTACGGGCCCATGGCCGGTCTCAGCTCCTGCGCTGTTGGTAGAGGGTGGCCACGAGCTCTTCGATGGGAGGGTTTTCGACGAACAGATCGCGCACGGGCCAGCGCCGCGTGATCCGTGTGATCAGTTCGGCCGCAGGCGTCCGTTCCGGATCAAAACGCAGTTGTACGCGCTGGCCGCTGACGCCGACGACCTCGGCCTCAGGATCCTCGACCTCGCCTGCCGTATCTCCTTCGACGTCGACAATCAGGCACCGCTCCGAGGACACCAGGCGTCGCAGGTCGGCGACGGAGCCCTGGCTGAGGATCGTGCCAGCACCGATGACGAGAACGCGGGAACACAGAGCTTCGATGTCAGCCATGTCATGCGTTGTGAGGATGACGGTGACGCCGCGCTCACGGTTGAGGCGCCGAACGAAGTCACGTACGGCGAGCTTGGATTCGGCGTCGAGGCCGATCGTGGGTTCATCGAGAAAGAGAATGGTGGGACCATGAAGCAGGGCCGCCGCCAGATCACAGCGCATGCGCTGCCCGAGACTGAGTTGGCGTACAGGTGTATCGAGGAAGGGCTCAAGGCGCAACAGGTCG
>CALFPI010000668.1 GCA_937919035.1 uncultured Gemmatimonadaceae bacterium | reverse complement strand
AGGCAGCTCTGAGCCGCTCTGCGACGTCAGCGATCTCATAGCCGTTCACGGCTGCCTTGTTGAGATTGTCGAGCAACTGCGACAGAATTCTCTGGGGCCGCAGGGACAGGCCTTCGAAATACCCCTCGCGCAAGAGAGGCTCGGCAACCTGGCTCATGACGTACTGGGCGGTCTCATACGTCAGCTGCACAGGCGCCTGTCGAGGTCTGGCGAAGCCGGCCTCAGCCGCTGCCAGGGGCCAGAACAGCCGCACCAATCTGGCTGTCAGGCTGTAGTACGTGTGTACCTGGGGACGAGCACCAGGCCGGGGTGATGCCGTAGGAGGCGCCTCATAGAGACTACGACGGTCCCGCTGGGGAAGCAGGACAAGGATGCGGTCACCACGTACGCCCGCCGCCAGCAGGTGGCGCAGGCGAGCCACCGTGAGATCCGTGGCACCGGGGCCCTGAGGTAGATCAATCCAACAGGACCCCGTCGGTGGCGAGGCCAGGGCGGTGTTCACCTCCATCGACCAGCCCATTCCAGGATCTGTTGAATTCAATTTCTTACAAACTACTGTCTAAGAATGTATTATGAGAATTAACTAGAAGACGACTTGAAGATGGACATGACCTCTTCAATACTGCCCGCAGCAACCAGCATCTGGCGAACGTCTTCATTCTGCAGCAGTCGGGACAGTGCCGCCAGCAGCTCCATATGCTGCTTCTGGTGTTTGATCGGAGTACCCAGCACGGCGACGACGTATACCGGCGCCCCGTCGACGGAATCGAACTCAATGCCCTCGTGGGAGATGCCGATGGCCAGCACCTGTCGGCGAATCGAGTCCTCGTGGGCGTGAGGCACTGCGACGCCCTTGCCGATCCCCGTGGAACTTTGCTTCTCCCGCGTGATCAGTTTCGTTAGAAACGCCTTCGGATCGGTGACGGCGTTGTCATCATCAAAAACTGCGGTCAGCTCGCGGAGGGCGTCGAATTTGCGCTGCGAGCGCAACCCCACAACGATATTGTCCGGACGCAGTATACGAACCCACTTATCCATGATGTCTGCGGCGACAAGCCCTGTCGAAAGAGGAAGAACCACGACTGCCAAACACCGCCGGTATTTTTGCAGCAGGGCCGAAGGAGGGGTCGGAAAGCGGGCGCAAACTACAGAGCCCCCGTACGAAAGTCAAGGAATTCGACCCCATTCCAATGCCCGTTTGTGCACTTCTCTGGCAGCCTCTCGCTGTCCGCTCCGTGAGAGGATCTCCGCCGCCAGTTTGTACGGCCCCTGGCGCAATGGATCGATTTCAATCGCCCGCAGGGCAAACGGGGTGGCTAATGTTATTGCGTTCGCCTGCAACAACTTAAGGCTTACATTGTAGTTCATGGAGAGCGACTGGGGCGCCGTCTCGGCGGCTCGCTCGTAGGCCTCAATCGCCGCCGCCGACTCCCCTGCCACGCTCAGTGCTTCTGCCTCCATGTACCAACAATTGGCGGCCAACTTGTCCACCCAGGGGTCTCGCCTCAGCTCCATACCGGCCAACAGCTGCGTCGGCGACGCGGTCCTGTCCGGGGGCTCGGCACGACCAGCCATGTCGCTGCCTTGGCTTCGGGCGGCTTGATAGGATAACCCTTGAGGGACAAACTCGAAGCCCCTGCCAGGCATCATGCGTGGCACAACGAAGTGCACGGGGCGGCCCGAATTCAGCGCCGACACCTCAAGCTGTCGGCGCCGTTGGGTCCGCTGCGTTTCTGTCACCATGTCACCACTTGCCAGGTCGGTGCCCCTGCCCATGCGATGGAAGATATCGACGTCAGGCCGCACGCCTTCTATCCGGTGCAGGTAGTCGACGATGTAGCTGGCGTCATCACCATCGGTGAACAGAATGGCATCCTTGGGCAATTCCTGCAGCAGGCGACGCCCGTAGGCATCCGGCAACGTAACGGCCGAACGGTCCGCATCGGCCAGGTTGCTGGCGAACACGGAGATGCCACACACCACGGGCATCAGCATCGGTGCCCACGACGACCATCGGCGCCGCAGACGGCGTTCCACATCACTGAGTCCCACACCCAGAAGGATGCAGGCACCGGCAATCAGCAACAGGAAGAACACGTGTATACCAGCCGGATCTCGATGGTAGGCCAGACCCGCCGCAAGATTGAGGGTCGCCGCACTCAGTACCGCCACCAGCAGAGGACGATCGCCGCGCCAGCCGACGACGACACCCCAGCCCATCATCGGCAGCAGCAGAACGGGCCATTCATGGGCAAGTTGCATCGACAGCCGCGACAGGGCTGCCAGCAACGCCGGCCACGGCAACAGGACGAAAGAGGATCGATACAGCGCACCCGTCACGTGGTCCCACAGGTCACCCATCGTCACCAGAGGCGCCCAGTGGAATCCGGGACCCACGCCATTGCGCAACACCAGATAGAGCACGAGGCTGGCGCCACCGACACCGCCAAGAAGCACGCGCAACAGATCCGAGGGTAGCCGTTGCAGGTGCCGGGGTCCCCTCCAGATGGCCACCCCCAGAGCGGCAGGCAACAACAGGACCGCCTGCAGGTGGCAGGTGGCGGCGATGCCCCCGAGATAGCCACTGACCAGCAACCACCTGGAGCGCATCGGGCCCGCCCGACGCGCCCGCAGGCAGGCCGACA
>CALFPI010000667.1 GCA_937919035.1 uncultured Gemmatimonadaceae bacterium | reverse complement strand
CCACCATGCTTGGTGCGCTGATCGAAGCGGTGATATCCCGACACACCGGCTACCCGCATGCCCTCGCGTTCGCTGTCCGGATCGATGCGATCCGATTTTACCAGATCGGGCCGGATGGCGAGCATCATCGCCGTCTCGGTCTCACCGGCATGGCCGGAACCATTGGGCAACGTGCGGATCTCATTGAGTTTGTCGTTGCCCGCCCAGGCCCAGCGCGAGTAGAACTCAGCGTTCTCGTCCGGGTACTGCTCCATCAGGCGCTGCAGCAGCACCTGAATGCCGGCACCGTTGCCGCCATGACTGTTCTGAATCAGGATCTTGTGGAAACCATGGCGCACCATGCTGTCGACGATATCCCCCATCAACTCCATATGCGTTGCCGAGACGGCGCTCACCGTACCGGGGTAGCGACTGTGGTGCTGCGAATATCCCAACCACTGCACGGGCAGCACGAGCACATCGTCGGGCACCTTTTCGTGCACGCGGCGGGCAACATCCTGGCCGATGTAGCTGTCCGTCCATACGGGTAGATGCAGACTGTGCTGCTCACACGAGGCCACTGGGATCAGCACAACGATGTCGCGCGGCAAGGCGGCGATGTCTGGTGATGTCAGTTCCCACAACAGCATAACGGCTCTCCGTCCAACGTAAGAGGTTCAATTCAGTGTGATGATGTATCCGGTACCCAGCATGGTCAGCAGGCCGCCGTCGAGCCAGAGCTTAGCGTCGGCCATCCGGCTCACGCTAGCGCTCGATCCCGACAAGCATACCGATAGCCAGTGCCTCGCCAAAGTCGCAGAATACCTCCACAGTGGCTGACAGCACCGCAACCATGCGCCACTCCCTGCCGTTAGGGCCTTGGCGGTAACACCTTGGCCATACCTTTGGCCAGAGGACCAGCCTTTACCCCTACCACCGAGACATCCTCGCGCCCTATGGACCGCGTCAGATCCGCCAGCGGCGCACAACGAAAAACCCGGGTGCCCTTGCGTTGCAGGTCTGCCATCTCCCGCTGTGTATTGTCCGATACGGACACATCGAGGAAGACCAGCGCCAGTCCCTTGGTGCGCCGCACGCCGGACAGGCCAACAACGACGGCGCCCGACTGAGCGCCTACACCCATGAGGCGGGAGGCTCCAAGGGCCCCCTCCGCCGTCAGTTCTTCCATCCTCAGACGAAGGCGGGTTTCACTGGAGCGCCGCCCTTCTTGCTGGCCGATACATTTGCCGCTTCCAGCACGCCAATGACCCGTGCTGCCGATTCAGCGGTGATCACCAGTTTCGCCCGTCCCTGCAGGTGTCCGCAGACGTTGGCATAGTAGGCATCCCAACTGGAGTCGGCTGGTTTGACCGTCGTCTGCATCTGGCGCCCGTTGAGCATCGACTTCACAAGCAATTCGTCGTTGGCCACAGCCTCGATGGAGCCCTGGTCACCCAGAATGCGCCACTTCGGTCGGGAGGACATGGCCATATTGGAGATCATCAGGTTGGCGACGCAGCCCTTCTTGAACTTGAGGAAATACTCGGAGTGATCCTCATTCGTGTAATCCTTGCCCCACGCCTTGTTCTTCACCTGATAGCCACTGACCCAATCGATGTCGTCAGTGACCAGATTGAGAATCCAATCGGTGAAGTGCGCCCCCCAATCGTAGATGGCGCCACCGGAGATCTTTTTGTCCGCCCGCCACCAGTCGGGCGCCTTGCCGTAGCCACCGAAACCTGCCTCTATGCGGAACACGCGGCCGATAAGCTTCTCTTTCTGGATCAGATCCCGCAGCAGCATGAAATCGCCGTCCCAGCGGCGGTTATGGAATGTGGACAGCATGACCTGGCGACGCTTGGCCATGGCGATCATGCCCTTCACTTCCGCGGAGGTGATCGCCATGGGTTTCTCCACGACAACACCGACCTTGGCATCCAGACACTGAATGGCGAGTTTCGCGTGTGTATTGTGCGGCGTGATAATGGAGACCAGATCGAGATCGGCATGCCGCAGCATCTGACCCACGGAGCCGTATGTGGCGATCCCGGGAAAGTCCTGCTCGGCGACCTTGCGTCGTGACTCGTCCAGTTCACATACGGCGGCGGCGACCATGGCCGGATTCTTCTGCATCGATGACAAGTGGGCACGCCCCATGTTGAAGGCCCCACCGTATCCGATCACTCCACAGCGAAACTGTTTGCGCTCTGCCATGACAACTCCATGATTCCATTGAGGATGTAGTAACTTGAGCCAGCCTGATGAAGGTACGAAGGGCAATCACCGCAGTCCCGTCAATGCAAAGGCCCCTAACGGTAGAAACCCATGAGCAAGAAGCTGACCTACGCCGATGTCGGCGTCGATATCGATGCTACCGATGCCGTCAAACGGCGGATGGCAGACAGCATCAACAGTGGTGACCCGCGCGTGCTCAACAGACTGGGCGCCTTCGCGCCATTGCTGCAGGGCACCTTCCCCGGTCTTGCCGATCCCCTGTTGGTGATCAAGACCGACGAACCCGGGTCGAAACAGAAACTGGCAATCGAGCTGGACACACTTGAGGATCTGAGTCGCGATCTGATCAATCACACAGTGAATGACGTCATCGTTATGGGCGCCCAGCCCCTGTATGTCACGGACTGCATCGTCTGTGGCGCGTTGGATGACGATGTCGTCAGTCGGCTCGTGCAAGGCATGGCCGTCGCCTGCAAGGAGCAGCAGTGTGTGCTGGTGGGCGGCGAGACGTCGGTGCAGCCGGGAGTCGTCGTCGACGGCTTGTTCGTCCTCTCCGCCACCGTCGTGGGCGTCGTAGATCGCGCCGCTGCCATTGATGGCGGTTCGATCGTTCCCGGAGATGTGCTGCTCGGATTGCCCTCCAACGGGTTGCACACCAATGGTTATACGCTCGTGCGCGAGCTCATGAAACGGGACCCGCAACTGCGCCAGAAGGAGATCGATGGCGAAACCTTCCTTGACGTGATCATGCGCCCCCACGTCGGTTACTATCCGGCGCTGAAGGACCACTTCGGTGAACCCGGCCTGCACGGCATGGCCCACATCACGGGTGGCGGCATCCTCGACAATCTCAAGAGGATCCTTCCGGACCATGTGGACGCCGTCGTCGATCTCAGCCAGCTGTCGATTCCGGCGGTCTTCTCCGCCATTCGTGACGCCGGCTCCGTCGACGATGCGGAGATGCTGCGCACGTACAATCTGGGCGTCGGGCTCATCTGTGTCTGTGCGCCTGAATTGGCCACCAGGATGGCACAACAGTGCGGCGAGGCGGGCCTGCACCCGCGCTTTCTCGGCGAAGTCCAGTCCGGATCCGGGCAGGCACGGGCCATCGAAACGCTGTGCTGGTGACCGACCAGAAAAACACCGCGATTTGCTGTCGGCGCACCATTGGTCGTGAATCCTATCCGTGAAGATTCTCCATACGACGTACGATGATCCGTGGAATCCCTGGCTCGCTGGCGGTGGTGCCCTGCGTACGCACCAGATCAGCATGCGGCTGGCAGAACGGCATGAGATCACCATTCTCACCGGTCGCTATCCAGGCGCAGCCGATGTGGAGGAACGCGACGGCATCCGTTTCGTACGTGTAGGTTCCGCACAGTCCTATGCCATCAGTCGTCTGACCTTCGGCCTCGCCGCCTCCACCTACCTGATGCAGGCCGAGTACGACCTGTGGGTCTACGGGTTTTCCGCCTTTGCCCCCATCTATGCCACAAGTGCCAGGCGCCGGGGCGCGCTGCTGGAGTGTTTCCACCTGATGGGGAACCACGCATTGGAGAAGCACCCCCTCGTGGGCCGTGCCACCCCCTACATCGAAACCACGACCCTGCGCGCCTACGCCAACGTGCTGTCCATTTCGCCCAGTGTTCGTGATACGATCGCACAGATCCGCGGCAGCCAGGGACTGCACGTCGTTTTTACCGGCGTCGATGATTCCTGCTTCGTCGAACCGCCGGTGGAAGAGGACTACATCCTCTACTTTGGCCGACAGGACATCTACACCAAGGGCATCGACCTGTTGCTGGGGGCCTTTTCGCGCCTCGACGGGACGGATGTGCGCCTGAAGCTGGCTGGCAGAGGTTCTGTGGAAGACCAACAGAAACTGCAACGCCTGGCGGCCGACCTCGGCATTGGCGCGCGAGTCGAGTTTGTCGGTTCCGTCAGCGATGCGCAGCGACGCGAACTCTACCGCCGCTGCCTGTTCGTCTGCACGCCGTCACGATACGAAGGCTGGTGTATTGCTGCTGTCGAGGCGGCGGCCGCTTCCAAGCCCGTCATCGGCACAAGGATCCCGGGACTGATGGACGCGGTCCGTGATGGCGAGACGGGGCATCTGGTGGAATCCGGTGACGTCGAGGCACTGGCACAGGCCATGCGCCAACTGCTGGCCGATCCTGGCGAGCGGCGCCGGCTCGGTGCCGCAGGCCGAAAATGGGCCGAGCACTTCACCTGGGAACAGATCGCCCGGGCGCAGGAACAGGTCTATGAGACCGTCGTCACAGCGAGCCCGTCGTCGCCGCACGGCGCAATCCCTCAGGCCGACAGCTGAACTACTCCGTGCCCGTCAACTCGATCAACCGGTAGCCGCCCTCAAACCCTGGTGCGGTGACGTACTGATGGCAACCGGGAGAGATCTCGGCGGCGTGGGCGAAATGCACGTGACCACAAAAGACGCCCGCCAGGTTTGCTGCGGCCTTCGACAACAGCAGATCGTAGCACTCCTGTGTGCTCTTCGAAGTCTCTTCCACTTGCCATTTTTTCCGTGTCTCCAGCGTCCAGCCCGTGGGCGACGCCATCATGATCGGCGCCTGCCATTTGTCCATCACTTCCGGCGCCAGCGATTTGAGCCACAGCGGTATATGGATGAACAACAGACAAGTCTGGCCGCTGTCGAGTTCACCGCGAAGAAACTCAACCTGCTCAGCGCTGACTTGATAGGTTGAATTGTCGAGAGTGATCAGGCGCACGCCACCGACCTCTGTCGACCCGAAGGCCGGATTGCCTTCGGTGAGTGCATGGAACCTTGGATAGTACTCGGCCCGAGTCGCCTCGCTCCACGCAAGATGCGGGAAGTGCCAGTCGTGATTGCCAGGGGTGTAAACGGTGGGCACACCCAACTCGTGAATGGAGGCATGCACAATCTCGAGGGCCGCATGGGACGGGAAATGTATGATGTCGCCCGTCAGGGCAGCGGCATCCGCACCGCGTGATGATGCCATCGACAGGGCCCGCTGAAACAGATCCCACGCTGGAACGCCGCCGGGCGTGCGATCCTGGAACAGCTTCTGAAAACGTGTCACAGCCTCGGCCGCCTCAGGGTCCCGCTCATCCCCCTCAGCCATATGACTATCCGTCAGATGCAGAATCGTCAGATCCTGCTCCAGGCCGTCGATACGTATGGTGGCAACATCATCATCCGCAGGAATATGCTCGAAAGCCATGGTCAGCCGACCTCGGCCATCGCCGCTGAAATCACGTCGATGGCCTTCCTGGCGTCGCCCATGCGATCGTCGCCGCCTTCCCGTTCGATGTACATATTCCCGCTGTAGTCTCCTTGTGCCAATACTTCGATGAAGGTGCGCCAGTCGACCTGGCCTTCACCCACAGGCATCTCCATTCCCCACTGACCGGGTGTCGTCGTGCGCACCGCGTCCTTGATGTGGATCGACTGCACCCTCGGCAACAGCTTGCGCAGCGCCTCGATGGGTTCACCCTTGTCGTAAAGAATCATGTTTGCCGGATCGAAATTGATGCCGATGTTGCCAACGCCCTGCTCTTCCATGTACGAGAAAAAGTCCCACAGATCCGCGGCCGTCTCCTGCCCGGTTTCGAACAGCAGATCGAGGCCCTGTTCGGCGAAAATTCCGGCGACCACCTCGATACGGCCCGCCAGCTTCCTGAATTCGGCACTCGTCGTGTCATGAGGCAGGAAACCTGCGTGGAACATGACGTTCGTCAGCCCAAAGCGTCTGGCCCGTGCTGCAGCACCCCGTGCGACCTCCTGGTTGCTCTCCCAGTGGGCATCCGGCACGATGCCACCTGTCACCTTGATGATCTCCATCGTCGAGTAATCTTCACCAATCGTGCCGAACATACCGGACACCACACGGCACCCGGCTTTCTGCAACGCCTCAGGGACGCCATCCACGATGCCAGCGTCATCGCGATGCGGCACCAGACCCAGCTGCAGCTTCTGCAGCCCCAGTTCGTTCATGATGCGCGCCATGTCAGCAGCGCTCTGCGGCAGCATCGACCAGCTGCAGACGCCCAACTGTTGCGGGGTTTGCGTCGTCATTGAGTCATTCTCCTGGGTTGTTCGGCGCGTGCAACGAGGCTCGCGCCAGATCGATTGGGATGTCCCGCCGTTGTCGGTCGAGGAAATTGCTCACGTGGGTATAGCCTGCTTCGGTGAGCGCCTCGAGAGCCGTCTCGAAGTCGGCCCCCACGCGCCGTGGATCATGGGCATCGGCGCCGATGACCACGGGGATTTCGCGCTGGCGCATGGCCTGCAGGATCTGTGGCCCGGGATTCATCTCGGCAATGGCCTTGTTGAGACCCGACGTGTTCAACTCCATCGCCGTGCCTGTGGCAGCAATGCGATCCAGACTGCCGCAGATGGTATCAAAGATCCGTACGACATCCCACTGTGCGGGAAAGGCGTTCTTCACCAGGTCCGGATGAGACAGCGTGTCGAACAGGCCCGTCTCTGCGGCCATGGCCAGATGTTCGAAGTAGAGCCGCTGAAAGGCGACAGGGTCGCCGTTGAGAAAGCGCTCCTGATACTGCGGCAACTGCGGATGAATCGAGCCCAGAACGTGGTGCAGCTCTGCCATGCCATGCAGTTGCTCCAACCAGGTCTCCTGGCCGGGGATGTAGTCACTCTCGATCCCCAGGCGGATGTCCACGCGTCCCGCCCAGGCCTGTCGTGCCGTGGCGACGAGGGTCACGTAGTCATCGAACTCATCCACTGCCATACGCACCGTTGGTGACCAGCCGTCGTTTGTCGGGTTGTGACAGGTGACAACGATGCCGGCAAGGTTGCGCGCCTCGGCGACGGCGGCATACTCCTCCGGTTCGCCATAGGCGTGGTTACACAGGGGGGTGTGCATGTGCATTTCGTACAACATACCTTCAAGCAACTCCCCTGCCGCCTTCACGGCAAGCCCCGACCTGGCCCTCAACTCAATGCCGCCCCGACAGCGTTGACGTAGATCGCGTAGATGGAACTGCTACCGGCCATGAACAGGCGGT
>CALFPI010000666.1 GCA_937919035.1 uncultured Gemmatimonadaceae bacterium | reverse complement strand
CTCGCCGATCCGGCGACACGGATCCTCGAACCGCGCGGCTCCGCATCCGTCGAGTTGGGAGAGCCGCCCCGATGAGTCGCAGTCCGGCACTCCCCCTCATCCTCGCCCTGGTCGTCGGCGGCGGCGGCCTCGCACCGATCGCGGCCGAGGTCGACTGCGGGCCAGCCCTCGTCGAGGCGGGCCGGAGCTACGACTCGGGTCGGCTCGACAGGATCGAGGAGCAGCTGACGACCTGCCTCAAGGACGGCAGTGCCTCGCGGCAGGAGCGGGTGGAGAGCTACCGTCTTCTGGCGATGACCTACCTGGCCATGGACGCCCCCAGGAGGGCAGCCCACGCCGTCGGCCAACTCCTCCTCCTCGACCCCGATTTCACCACGACGCTGCGCGACCCGCCACTCCTGACCCGACTCGTCGAGGCGCGCCGCACCGAGGCGGCCAGCCGCCTCGTGACCTCCGTGTCGAAGAACAGCGAGAACCTCATGGAGGCACCGGCGACGGTGATGCTCATCACCGCGGAGCAGATCGAGCAGCGGGGCTACCAGGACCTGGAGGCGCTGTTCCACGACCTGCCGGGGTTCGACATCTCCCGCGGCGCGGGCGTTTTCTACTCCACTCTCTATCAGCGGGGCTACCGCGCCAATGGCACGGACCGCACCCTCTTCCTCGTTGATGGCGTCGAGGAGAACGACCTGTGGACGAACTTCGCCAACATCTCCCGCCAGTACGCCTTGAGCAACGTCGAGCGGGTAGAGGTCGTCTACGGCCCGGCGTCCACCATGTACGGCCCGAACGCCTACGTGGGGGTCATCAACGTAATTACCCGGAAACCGTCGGACCTGCTCGGCCCGGGCAAGGACGTGGGCGTGCGCGCCCAGGCCGGCGGCGGTAGCTGGGAGACCCGCTACGTCGACGTCTCCCTGGCGGCAGGCGGGGAGGATGTCTCCTTCTCTCTCACGGGACGGGTCTTCGCCTCCGACGAGATGGACCGTTCCGCCGACCCCGAGTTGGACTTCCAGCCGCGGGACGTCCCCTACTACAGGGACAAGCTCGCCATCACCGGGCAGGACGAGAACGGCAGCTGGCGGGCTCAGGCGTTCCTCGACCGGCAGGACGTCGACGAGCACTCGTACTACGGGGTCGACCGCGACGCCGATGGCGTCGCCACGGCGATCCACATCACCGACGAGGGGGCCCGCCAGGCCTCCGCCTCCGACGCTCGGGCTCTGGCGACGGGCAGGGATGGCCGCCCGGTACGCTTCGACAATCACACCGACGACTGGATGCTCTACGGCAAGCTCAACGTCGGCAACCTGGCCCTCGGGGTGCAGTCGTGGCGCCGGGAGGAGTCCGCCATCGGCTGGTTCACGGACGACACGGAGGCCCCGGCGGCCTGGATCCCGCGGCACCTCTTCGCGTACGTGAAGTACGACCGTCAGATCAGCGAGGACCTCCGCTTCTCCTCCTTTACCGGCTTCAAGACCCACGACCTCGACGACGACAACAGCATCCTCGTCTACGACAGCTACGCCTCGGAGAGCGGCGGCCTCGACCTTGAGGACCTGGTGGCTGGCGTCGAGTCGAGTTACCTGCGGCAGTACCTCTACCGCCTGTCCAAGGAGGTCCGCAGCGAGCTGAAGCTGTTCTACGCCCCCTCGTCACGCCTCGGTGTCGTCAGCGGCCTCGAAATCCGCGACGGCTTGATCCAGGGCAACTACGTCAAGTCCTCCGAAACCCCGGCCTCGGAGACCGGCACGCACTCCGCCGTCGCCGGCGGCAACCACTTCAGCCACCGGGACATCGGCCTGTACGCCCAGGCATCCTACAGCCCGACAAGTGACCTGAAGCTGACTCTCGGGGGCCGCGTCGACGACAACAGGATCCGCACGAACGGCGGCTACGGCACGGTCTTCAACTCCCGCGCCGCCGTCGTCTACCACCCCGGCGACTACGTCCTCAAGGCGGTCTACTCGGAGGCCTTCAAGGCCGCCTCGAACTGGGCGAAGTACTCTTCCACGCCGACACGCGGCGTCACGAACCCGGACCTGCAGCCGGAGGAGGTGCACAACGTCGAGGTGAGCGCCGGCTGGCAGGTGACGGGCGCTCTCTTGGCCGACGTCGCCGCGTATTCCGCCGACTATTCGGACGTCGTCGGGCAGGCCGAGATCACGCTGGCGGACGGCACGACGACGACGAGGAACCAGGCGATCGGCGCCCTCAGGATTCGGGGCCTGCAGGCGACCGCGACCCTGGAGGAAGGCCCCCACGCCGCCTACGCGAATTACACGTACAGCGACCCGGTCAACGTCGAGCCCCGCGGCAGTGACGGCCGCCCCCTGCTCGACGCCGCCGGCAGCCCGATCGAGCAGCGCATCGGTGACATCGCCAGCCACCGCGTGAACCTCGGCGTCTATCTGGAGCCCGTGCCCCGCGTCGGTCTGAACCTGCGCATGAACTGGGTGGGACGGCGGCCGACGGGCGCCAGGACGACGGTCTTCGAGAACCCCCTGGACTCGATCGACCCCTACACCGTGTTCCATCTCACCGTCACCTGCCGCCCCGTCGTGGCGGCCGGCCTCAAGGTCCAGCTCGTCGTGAGCAACCTCTTCGACGCCGAGTACTACCACCCCGGCCTGCAGGTGGCCAGCGGCAAGCACCTGGCAGCCCGCATCCCGCAGAACGAGCGCAGCATCGGCCTGCGGCTCCTGTACACCTACTGACCCGTGACGGTGATCTTCGAGTGGCGCCCGGTGTGGCCCTTCGATCGGTGCGAACGAGAAGGCGCTGCAGCCGGGTTTCGAGGTGGACTGCCTCGACTTGAGCTGTGACGCGAGATTCTGGACCGAGGTGCTGCGGTTGCGGGAGAGCATACGAGATCGCTGGCATCAATTGGGCCTGGCGCTCAGTCGACCTGCACAAGAATGAAACTCTTGCCGGCGATCGTCGGTTTCAGCACGCCGTCGCCAGAGAGGCCAACGATCTGGCCAGTGAGCACATTCTTCGCCGCCAGCGACCTGCCTGCCAGTCCGAAGGCCCCCAGATCGAGGAGGATGGGGACCTGGCGCCGATCCGGATTGAAGTTGGCAGCGAGAATCAGCAGGCTCTTCCCCTGATGGGCATAGAGGCTGGCTTTGACCTTCGCATCGGTCACACGACAGGCACCAGCCTCGGCGCGCCACCATGGCAGCCAGGTGGCCGACGCCGTGTCGAAATCGTCGTATGCTTGGCGAATGGCTGCATCCTTGCGTCCCTGATCGTTACGCGCCACCATGCCTGTGCCCCAGACCGATGAACCACTCAGCAATGGCGCCATGGCGTGGAGTGGCGAATAGCTGTGCTCGCTGCTGCCCAACAGGGTCACATACACGCCCCATGGTTGGCTGTTGAAGCGAATCCGCCCGGTCTGAAGATTCTCATAGTCTTCGTGTTCGCCCGTATAGACCACATCGGAGAAGGACAGAATGGGGATGAGGAGGTTGAAGGAGGCGTGGTTGGCCACCAATCCCCCGGGCTTCCTCTCTTTGACGATGCGGTACATGCGCTTGAGGGTTTCGCGCACAGCATAGACCGGCCAGGTTGCATGGAGGCGCCCATGAGCGTCTCGGTAGCCACAACCGTGGGCCTCGTTCTGACAGGCGAGCACATTGGTCAGCCCGTCGGAGTAGAAGCCGTCGAAGTCGTATTCATCCATCACCCACGCCGTACCGGAGGCGAAATAGTCAGCGTAGGCCCGGGCGTTGGGACAACTGTTGAGGAAATGATACCCCTGCGGTGCACCCGGTAGTTTCCACGGCGTCGTCGACTCGGGCAGGATCCGCCATTCGTCGCCAAACTGCTCGATCAGACCCGAAGTCGATGACAGCGCCGGATAGGCCATATACGGGATCGATTGGAGACCGTAACGGTGCGCCTCGGCTAGCTGCGCCCTCAGCCCAGGCACGACGCGATCGTCGTCGTGGAGGACCGGTTGGCCATAGAACGCGGCCATCTCGTGCTGCCACCCCCAATGAGAAAACAGTCGAACGCCGTAGTCTCGGAGCACTTCGAATCCCGGTCTGGCTGGTCCAACTTCCAGCTGCAGTCCCGCATCGAATCGGGCCGGTACGAATCGTGACCCGATACTGGGAACACCTCCGGCAGCGGTCTCGGCGTCCTGTCCATCCGGTCGGAAGCTGTCATCCAGATGATCCAGGAGCAGTGTCGCCCCGTCGTCGACAAAGGGGAACGCGTCGAGGGCAACCGGCTCGCTGCCATAACGAGGCACAGCGGAGATGCGGATCTCATCCACGACGATGCCTGTGTAACCATGATAGGTATTGTTGCAGCCAAAACGGATCTGTGAACCCGGTGCCGTGATCATGGCACGCAACGAATCGGCCGCCGCGCCCGTCGCCGTCCCCACTGGCATGCCGTCGGCGTGCAGACGAATTCCCGCTTCATCCCATGAGAGGGCCAGGTGTGCGAACCGGTCAGTGGGCACCGTAGCCCTGGCGGCCAGCAGAGGCGTCGCCCCGGGTTCGGCTGAATACAGGCCGATGGCACCGGCGTCGTCGGGTGTCTGCAGGAATGCGGTGATCCCCTGGTTGACGGGCCCGATGCTGAACAGAGCCGTAGGACCCGGCGCCGGTTGCGCCGTGCGCCGTATGAAGAATTCGATCGTGCCCTGTGCAGACGCGATCCCGGAGGGGACGGGATACGAGAGAAACTCCGAAAAGGTCACCGCGCCGAATGCATCATAGGCGGGATACGCGAAGGGGTCGTTCAGAGGAATCGGTCGCACCGGCGTCGCCATCAAGGCGAAAGAGAAGGTTGCCGGTTCGGTCAGTATTTCGGCGTCGGCGACCAAGGTGATGCGGAATTGTGCCTCGGTCTCTCCCTGCTCGAGTTGCAGTGCCCTGCCGGGCTGTGGCCGCCAGAACTGATCGCCCTCGGCCGTCCACGCCAGCCCCATCCTGTCGTTGCCGAGCCAGACATAGGGCAGAAAATCAGATGCAAATTCCTCCTGCACGGGGACGATGTTCGATGTGGATCCATTGGAGGTCATCAGGAATTGCACCAGTTCAGGTGCCAGGGGCAGGGTCAGACTCAGTTCATCGACGATCAGCGGTTGTGCCGGACTCAGGGTCAGATCGACACGAACGAAGCCGTCGAATTCGACTGTCGTCTGCAGAGACAGCGTGCCCCCTTCCCCCAGTGGCGTAGAGGCGATTCGACTCACGACATCGGCAAAGGATCGACCCGGCCTGGCCTCCAGTTTCATCAGATCGATCAACTGCCCGCCAGCTGCCAGCCGAAACTCGGGAGGGCGGGTCAGCAGCGGCTGCCCCTGACTGTGGATCTGTTGCGGGAAGGCGGCGCCAGCGAACTCGTAGTCCCGACCCCAGACTGAAATCATCCCCTCATGGGAGCGGACAGGTTCGAAGGGCGGCGGCACGGTGTGATCGATCCCGAGATCATTCCCCCACCATGCCGGCAGCGGGAAGATGTGCAGCGCCTGGCTCGCCCTTTCAAGCACGGTGCCATCCGCACCCAGCACCCGCGCCTCAACCTGGTATGCCCCCGGCGTCAGATCACGATTGGCAACACGTGCGGTAGCGGTTCCCCCTGCCAGATCGATGATCGACTGCTGCAACACCTGGCGGCCCTGCGGGTCGATGATGCCGATCACCACCCGGTCGACGGCGTCTTTGATGCCGCGGACATCGACGGTCAAACTGCAATATCCGGCGTCAGGATAGTTGCTCACCGTCAGATCAAATGCCCGATCCGGCTGAAATTTGAGCTGCTGGAAGAACAGACGCTGGCCGTCGGCATCGACACCATCAAGGGCGAGCACGTACGAACCGGTGGTCAGTTGCGGCGGTACGATGTCGATGGACTTGGTGTCACGCAGTCGCATCTCATTCCGATAGAGGCTGGCACCTGCCTCGTCGAACAGTTCACCCGTCACCGTGACGATGGGCTGGAAGTCACCGATCAGGGAGAAAGTGACAACGGGCTCGCCGTGTTCAAAGCCCGTGAGCCTGTCCTGGCGCAGGGCTCGCCCGCTGCCCGTGAAGACCAGTTCACCGAATACGGCAGCCTGCGTGAAGTGGCCCCCCGTGAAAGACCAGGTGATGGCATTGCTGAAACCGGCCGAGCTGTCGCGGCAGAAATTGGCACGCCACACATCCCCGGCGGCCGGCGGCCCGGCCAGCCCCAGGGCGGCATAAGGGATCACCGCCTCCGCTGTCCACGCTTGCGAACCGACTGTAGCTGCCGCCTGCCATAGGGGTGAATATCCACCGATGTCGATATTGCCCTGCGTGTACTTCGCATCCAGCTGCGTGCCGCGGGCGCTGACCATGAACTGATAGAACATGCCTTCGGGAGCACCGGGCGGCTGCAGGAAAATCTCGAAGGTGTCCTCCGTGTAGATGGCCGCATCGTGCTCGGTGAGAAGGGCGCGGGCCACAGCACCATCCGGCAGGGGCGCCTCCATCGCCAGCCACAACCCCGTCGCCGTCGCCGCACACAACAGGGCGGGTTGCAGGGGGGCCAGCTCCTGCTGGTCATAACGTGTGAAGCCACTGGTGCGCGCCGCCAGACGCCAGAAGGGATCGCTCAGGTCACCATCGATAACCGGTGCACCGGCGAGCGTGGGCACGGCGAGTCTTGGATGTGAGTCCGGCAGGATCGGTATCTCTGCGGAGTCTCCCGTTGGCGGAGCACCTTCCGCCGAGATCGCTGGCGAGGGCACGGAACCCAGCAGAACGCCGAAGGTGAGGATGATCAACCATATCCCATGTAGGCAGGCGAGCCGTCTGTCCATAGTGGCATAATGGACGGACTGCTGACGCCAGGCAAGGGGATCCCGACCTAGTTGCTGGTCTTGCAGGACTTCGCCATTGCCTCTCCGAGTGCGACCCGCAAGGCGTCCCGGCGTACGGGCTTGCTTGTGTAGGCGTCCATTCCCGCTTCCAGAAAACGTTCACGGTCCCCCGCCATGGCATGGGCAGTAACACCGATGATCGGGATATGACCACCCTGTTGTCTCTCCCTCTCCCGAATGCTTACGGTGGCACTGACGCCGTCGAGTCGCGGCATCTGGACGTCCATGAGAATCACGTCGTAGGCTCCATCGACCGACATTTCCAGCGCCTGTTGGCCATCATCTGCGACCTCCACTGTGTGGCCATCCTTCTTCAGCAGGCTCGTGGCTACCATCTGGTTCAGGGGGTTGTCCTCTGCCAACAGTATATGCAGGCCTGTCGTCCAGGCGGCGGGGGCGGAATCGGCTGCCGGCACTGGTGCAGGCGCTCCGGGATCAGCCGATCCGTCCGGTCCGGGGTCAACCGCTGCAGATACTTCTTCATGCTGGATTCCCATTTTCACGGTAAAGTAGAATCTGCTGCCGACGCCTTCGGTGCTCTCCAGTCCCATGGATCCGTGCATGAGGTCCACCAGTTGTCGTGAAATACTGAGCCCGAGACCCGTGCCACCAAACTGCCGGGTCGAGGAACCGTCGACCTGGGTAAAGGCCTCGAAGATCCGCTCCTGCTTGTCCAGCGGAATACCGATCCCAGTGTCACGTACTGAGACAAGCACCTCCACTGTGTCTTTGTCCTGCCGTGCCGACTCGATACGGGTGTGAATCTGGCCGCTTTCGGTAAACTTGATCGCATTCCCAAGCAGATTCATGATGACCTGCCGCAGGCGTCCGTGATCACCGATGAGCAGATCGGGCATGTCGGGGGAAACCTCGAAGGCAAGTTCAACACCCTTTTCGTCGGCACGAACGGAGAAAACGGTCATGATGCTCTGTAGTCGATCACGTAGCTGAAACGGGGCGTTCTCCAGTTCCATCTTGCCAGCTTCGATCTTCGACAGATCGAGTATATCGTTAAGGATCTCGAGCAGTGCGCTGCCCGCAGAGTTGATTGCGCTGGCGTACTCTTGCTGGACACGATCCAGATCGGTGTCGAGCATCAGATCACTCATTCCAAGTACCGCATTCATTGGTGTGCGGATCTCGTGGCTCATGTTGGCGAGAAACTCGCTCTTCGCTCGGCTGGCCGCTTCGGCCCCCTCCTTCGCGGTCATGAGGTCGGCCCTGGCCTTTCGCTCCTCCGTCACGTCGCGTCCAACGGCGTACAGAATCTGGTCTTCGACGATCGGAATCGAGCTCCACTGAAGCAACCGGTACTCGCCTGACTTCGCTCGTATTCTCACGTCGACGCTGTGAAAGGCCTCTCCGCTCTTTCCCTGCTCGATCCTCTCCCGCATCTGCGATGCGTCATCAGGGTGAATCAGGTCGTACGACCTCACCCCCCGGAGGTCCTCACTCGTATAGCCCAAGACCCGCGTAAAGCCGGGGTTCACGCGGTGAAAGGTGCCATCGAATCCGACAATGGAGAGGGCGTCCAGCGAGACGCTGAAGAAGCGCTCGATCTCATCATTGACA
>CALFPI010000665.1 GCA_937919035.1 uncultured Gemmatimonadaceae bacterium | reverse complement strand
GGTGACTCGGTGTACTACGCGTTCAGCGACGTGAAGCACCCTTTCACTTTCCACGTCGAAGCCGGAGACGGGCGGGCCGGTCCCGTGACTGTGGCGGTGATCGATCCTCCCGCAGTATCGCGACTGCGCCTGGCCTATGAGTACCCCGCGCACACCGGTCTGGCAGCGCGGGTCGAGGCGGAAGGGGGGGATATCCGAGCCCTGGCGGGCACGCTCGTTGAGTTCGATATCACGGCGACAAAGATGCTTGCCGCCGCGACGCTGGTCGTGGACGACACGTTGCGACTGCCAGCACAGATTGTCGATCAGCGAGCGCGGGTTGCCTGGTCCTTGCCCGCCACAGGTGCGGGCCAGCACGATTATCAAATCGAACTCGTTGATGGCAAGGACGTGCACAATCGGGATCCCATTCGTTACTCGGTGCACATCCTGCGTGATGCCGATCCCAGCGTCGCCATCCCGGTTCCCGGGCGCGACCAGGATCTGCCAGAGAACCAGCAGGTGGCCATCGAGATCGAGGCGACCGACGATTTCGGCGTCTCCCGACTGGATCTGGTATTCCACATAAACGACGGCGCCGAAGAACGCCTGTCGCTGGCACGCAACAGCGGCGCGCTGACCCGGGTACGCCATCCCTGGGACCTCGCAGGGCGGGACCTGCTGCCCGAGGATCGTGTCACCTACTGGGCGGAGGCCTTCGACAATGACGCGGTTGCGGGCCCGAAAAAGGCGGTGAGTGACAAGTTCGTCCTGCGCTTTCCTTCGCTCTATGAACTGTTCGGTGAGACCGACCGGCAACAGGAGGAGGCCTTTGCGTCACTGGAAGAACTCGCCGAGCAGGAGGCCGATGCATTGCAGACCGTGGAACAGCTGCGCCGCGAAGTACTGCGTACCGAAGAACTGACCTGGGAGCAGCGGCAGGAACTGGAAACCACCCTGGCCGCCGAGGAAGCACGTGCCCACGCGGTAGAGGAACTGGCGCAGGAGATGGCCGAGACCATGGCACAGCTCGAGGAGGGTGGGCTCAGCTCCAGCGAAATCGTCGCGAAAATGGAGGAGATCCGCGAACTGATGGCGGCCGTCACCTCCCCGGAATTGCTGGAGGCCCTGCAAGCTCTGCAACAGCAGCTCGAAGATCCCGACCCAGCGCGCCTGGCCGAGGCACTGCAACAGTTTGCGCAGGATCAACAAGCCTTCCAGGAGCGCCTCGAGCGGACCCTTGCCCTGTTGCGCCAGGTGCAGGCCGAACAGCGTTTGCTGGCAGCCGTCGCCCAGGCTCAGGATCTGGCCGAGCGACAGCAAATGATCAACGACGCCCTTGGCGGCGACGATGCGGCGCGCCTCAGCGAACAGGAAACGGCGATGGCGCGCGACACCGATCACCTGCAGCAAGACCTGCAAAAACTCGGCAGTGACTTTGCCACCCTCGATCAGGAAACGGCGGCGGCCCTGCAGGCCGAAGCCCAGATGATGACGGAGCAGAACCTGTCCGGGCGCATGCAGGAAATGGAGCAGAATCTGGTAACTCGCCCGACGCAGGCGCAGCGTCAGGGTGAGGGTCTGGAGCAGGACCTGGCGCGGTTGAATCAGTCCCTGCAGAACCTGCAGGCCAGTTTCGATGGTCAACAGCGGCAACAGATGAGCCATCAATTGCGCGGCGCCATGGCCGGCCTCGTGGCCTTGTCACAGCGCCAGGAACAGCTCACACAGGAGATCGACAACAGCCGGGATGCCGCAGTCGCCGATCTGGCCACGCAGCAACAGGCACTGGCCCGAGGCGTAGAACTGGTCGTCGAGCAGATCGGCAACGTCAGCCGGCAGACGCTCGCCCTCGATGCAGGCCTGGCGACGACCATTGGCTACGCCCTGACACGCATGGAACAGGCGGCGCTCCACCTGGGTCAGCGGGAGGCGAGCCCGGCCACCACGATGGGTAGCGCGGCGGTCGGCTATCTGAATGAAGCCGTGATGCAGTTGCGCCAGAGCGTCGACAACCTCAGCCAGGCGGCAACAGCATCAGCCTTTGGCGAAGCGATGGAAAAGATGATGGGCCTGTCGCAGCAGCAGATGGCACTCAATCAGGCCATGCAGCAGGCGCTGCAGGACGGCTCGCAACCAGGTCCGCAAGGTGGTCAAGGCAGCGGCCTCGATGGTCTGCCGCGGCTTACCGCGCAACAGGAACGTATCTACCGTGCCTTGGGCGATGTCGAAAAATCCCTGCGGGGACAGCGCTCCATGGAGGGGCGCGTTGAGTCGATCCGCAAGGATATGGAGAACGTTCTGGCGCGTATGCAGCGCAATGCCACCGATCCCCTCGTGCAGCAAGGCCAGCAGCGCATCCTGCAGCGTATGCTCGATGCCAGTCGATCGATCCACAATCGGGGCTTTGAGAAGAAACGGCGCTCGGAGTCGGCCGAACAGAGGCCGTACAGCGGCCCCGAATGGCTGCCCGTCGACCTCGGCCAGCAGCCAGACGCTTTGGCAGACGCCATGCGGCGCGCCTTGGCCGGTGACTATCCACCCGAGTACCGGCAGTTGATCCGGCGCTACTACGAAACCGTATACGAAGATCTCCATGGTACCGGCGACAGTGGCGGCCTGCCATGAGATGCTTCCATGGTTGCCGTATCGGTGTTCTCTGCCTCCTGCTGAGCCTGACGACGGGCGCCGGTGCCAGCCTCCGTACCGAGCTGATGGATTCGGTCACCGTCCTGCGCGGTGCCGATGATTTTGCCACAGCCGCAGCGCACCTGCAGGCATGGGTCGCCGGGCACCCGGCCGACGGCGATGCCCATCTGCTTCTCGGGCAGATCCTGGCCGATGGCGGCGACGGGGCTGTGGCGGAGCGAGTCTGGTCCAATCTGCTGCAGGGCCGCGCCGTCGACGTGGAGCGCTACCGTGATGTCGCCAGACGACTGCAGGCCCTGAACCGGATCGAAGCGGCTCAGCAGACGCTGCAGGAGGGGGCCGAGCGGCTCGGCGGCAGTGATCCCTTCGCCTGGCAACGCGCCGAACTGCTGTTGGCCAACGGTGACTTTCGTGGCGCCGTGGCGGCGCATCAGACGTTTCTGCGCCAGGAACCGCACCGCCGCCCGCTCGTTGAGAACCGCATCGCCGCCATGGCTGGCGCCGACGTGGTGGCCGGCAGCACGGGGACCAGCGCGGCGCGCCAGTACTGCACGGCGCTGGAGGCCGCCACCACCGGGGCACCGGAGCGGGAACGGACAACTCTCGTGCTGCTGCAGGCCAATTGCTGGCTGGCGACAGGCGACGCAGCAACGGGGCTGCAAGTGCTGCTCGATGCCGAGGGCAGCGATGATACGGTCCTGCAGGCCCTGTTCCAGTATGGCAGTCGGTGTGAGGCGTCTGGCTACGCAGATGTGGCTGCCAGAGCCTATGGAGCATTTGCCCGCCACGGGGCTGGCTCCCCCTACCTGTCCCAGGCGAGACGGAAAGAGGCACAGATGCTGGCTCTGGCGGGCGATACGGACGCCGCTCTCTCCCGTTATGTCGAATTATCTGCCGGCAACAACCGTGACGCCTTCGACGCCCTGCTGCATGTCGCCGAACTGCAGGCACAGGTCCTCGGGAATCCTGCAGCAGCCCTGGCGACACTGGAAATTCCCGGCGCGACGATCCTCAACGCCGAGTTGCAGGCACGACTGCTGGCGTTGCGCGCCGATTGCCGGTTGCGCCTGGACGACCTGGACGGGGCCGCTGCCGAATGGCGACACCTTGCCGATGATCCTGCCAGCCGCGGCAACGCCGAGTTCGGCCTGGCGGAGATCGCCTTCTTTGCCGCCCGTTTTGATGCAGCCGCAGCTTACATTGATTCGCTTGTGCTGCGCCAACCAACCCATGCCCTGGCCAATGATGCCCTCGCCCTGTTGCTGCTGATCGACGAGTTTGCCGAGGAGGGCAATGCACTTGCGGTTTTTGCCCGGGCGCGGCTACGTGAACGCCAGGGCCGAACCGATGAGGCTCGCCGTGAGCGCGCCTGGTTGCGCACCGAAGCGCCGGTGGGACTGCGCCATGTGTCGCTGCTGGAAAGCGCTGCGCTCATGGAGCAGGATAGACCGGCGGCAGCGCTGGAACTTTACGCCCAGGTGACGGCCGACAAACCGGAAGAGCGCCACGCCGTCAGTGCCGCTCTTGGCAGTGCGCGTCTGCAGGAGGCTTTGGGACAACCGCAGGCGGCGTTGCGGACCTACGAGTCTGCGGTACTACAGGCGCCACTCGACCCGCGCACACCTGACATCCGCCGCCACATCGCTCGTCTGCGCGCCCTGTTGGGAGGTACCGGTTGAGGAACACACGACCCTTCGCCCTGTCCCTGATCATCGCCACGCTTCTGACAGTTGCCGCGGCGGGTGCCGACCGCTTGCTCGTGCCGATGGATCTGCAGCAACACAATCACCTCAAGGCCTATGGTCTGGCTTTCTGGATTCTCGAGCGGGGCATCGAGGTCGACTGGCTGCTCAACTACCGGGGTGGCTCCTTTGCCGTGCAGTCCCACGACCTGATCGCCCAGGAGGCGCGCATCCGTGGTGTCAGTTTTGAACTGGTTTCAGAGCCCGACATCGCCCGCATCTACGCGCAGATCGATGGTGCCAATATGGATGTCGTGCGCCTGGAGAAGGCGCCGAAGATCGCCGTCTACACACCGCCCAACGCGCAGCCCTGGGATGATGCCGTCACCATGGCTCTTGATTATGCCGACATCCCGTACGACAAACTGTGGGATGCCGAGGTCCTCAACGGCGCCCTCGACGACTACGACTGGCTGCATCTGCATCACGAGGATTTCACCGGCCAGTACGGCAAGTTCTATGCCAGTTTCCACAACGAGCCCTGGTACCAGCAGCAGCAGCGAACCTACGAGGAACAGGCCAGGAGACTGGGCTTCGCCAAAGTGTCCGAGCAGAAGAAGGCCGTCGCGCGGACGATCTACGACTATGTCGTAGGTGGTGGCTTTCTCTTCGCCATGTGTTCAGCGACGGACACCTTTGACATCGCCCTCGCCGCACAGGGGGTCGACATCACCCATACCCTCTTTGACGGCGATCCTCTCGACTCGCAGGCCCAGGCCAAACTCGACTTCACCAAGACGGTTGCCTTCGAGAACTTCACCATTGAGACCAATCCACTGGTGTACGAACACTCGGATATCGACACGACGCCAAAGGACGCCAGACTCATCCGCTCCGCCGAGGCCGAGTACTTCACGCTCTTTGAGTTCTCTGCCCGCCACGATCCGGTGCCCACCATGCTGACTCAGTGTCACACGAGCGTGGTGAATGGTTTTCTCGGTCAGACCACGGCGTTCCACAAGAAGCTGATCAAGGATCACATGGTCATACTCGCCGAGGTGGAGGGTACCGACCAGGTGAAGTACATCCACGGGCAGGTCGGGCGTGGCACGATTACCTTCTACGGCGGCCACGACCCCGAGGATCACAAGCACCACGTGGGGGATCCGCCCACCCAACTCGACCTGCACCGCAGTTCGCCGGGCTACCGGCTCATACTCAACAATGTCCTGTTCCCGGCGGCGAAAAAGCAGGAACGAAAGACCTAACCCGAAGGAAGATTCGATGTCGCAGAACGACGTGGAAGCAGTGGCCGAACTCGAAGCCGCGCGCCGTCAGCTCGAAGAACAGATCGGCAAGGTCGTCATCGGCCAGCATGAGGTCGTTGAAGGGCTGCTGATCGCACTGCTCGCCGGCGGCCACTGCCTTCTGGTTGGTGTCCCGGGGCTGGCCAAGACTCTGTTGATCCGCACCCTGTCTCAGGCACTGGATCTGAGTTTCGGGCGGGTGCAGTTCACGCCGGATCTGATGCCTTCTGACATTACCGGCACCGATGTGCTGGAGGAGGATCACGAGACGGGGCGCAAGGTCTTTCGCTTCGTTCCGGGACCCATATTCCACAACATCATCCTTGCCGACGAGATCAATCGGACCCCACCGAAAACCCAGGCTGCATTGCTCGAGGCCATGCAGGAACAGGCTGTCACCGCCGGCGGCAATACCATGCCCCTGCCGGCACCGTTCTTCGTCCTGGCGACGCAGAACCCGATCGAGCAGGAAGGCACCTATCCGCTGCCGGAGGCCCAGCTGGATCGCTTTCTCTTTGAGTTGCGCATCGACTACCCGGACGCGTCCGAGGAGGCGGCGATCGTGCGCAGCACGACTTCTGCCGCACCCGAGGCGGTTCGCCCTGTGCTCAACGGCGAGCAGATCGTCGCCTTCCAGCAGCTTGTGCGCCGGGTTCCCGTCGCCGATCACCTGGTGGAATATGCCGTGCGTCTGGTGCGCAGCTCGCGACCTACTGATGCGACAGCACCGGAACACGTGAGAGAGATGGTCAACTGGGGTGCCGGTCCGCGAGCCTCCCAGTTCCTGGTGCTGGCCGGCAAAGCACGTGCCGCGCTCCATGGGCGCCACTCCGTATCGGCTGAAGACATCCGCGCCGTCGCCCTGCCCGTGCTGCGGCACCGGATCGTCGTCAATTTCCACGCCGAGGCCCAGGCGGTGAACGCCGACGGCCTGGCGCAACGCCTGCTCGACGAGATCCAGTACGACGGACCCGGGGCGTGAGCGAAGCCGCCGCTGCCGGGCTGACGGCGTACCTCGATCCGGAAACCGCGTCACGCTTCGGTCGCCTCGACCTGGTGGCCCGACTGGTCGTGGAAGGCTTCATCACGGGTCTGCATCGCTCGCCATATCACGGCTTCTCCGCCGAATTCTCCGAACATCGACCGTATATGCCCGGAGATGCCTTGCGCGATCTCGACTGGAAAGCGCTGGCCAAAACCGACCGCATGTACGTGAAACGCTACGAGGAAGAGACCAACCTCAAGGCCTACATCATGGTCGACGTCAGTGGTTCGATGGCCTTCGCGGACGGCGGCCGCATGACGAAATTCCGCTATGCAAGCTGCATCGCCGCCGCCCTGTCCTATCTCATGTTACGCCAGCGTGACGCCGTCGGTCTGGTGCTGTTCCGCGACGGCCTGGTCTCCTTTGTGCCGCCACGATCCGTTTCCAGCCAGCTCAACGTGTTGCTGCTCGAATTGACGGCAGCGACGCCGGGTGCCGAGACGAGCATGGCCCCCGCCTTCCATGAACTGGCCGAACGTCTGTCGCGCCGCGGACTCGTCATTGTGCTGTCCGATTTCCTCGATGACGCAGAGGACGTACTCACCGGGTTGCGGCATTTCCGCCACCGTGGGCACGAAGTCCTGGCTTTGCAGATCCTCGATCCCCGAGAACGGGACCTCGACCTGCGCCGTGCCGATACACGCTTCGTCGACCTCGAAAACCCCGAGGGTGAGTCGATCACCACGCAGCCCTGGCATATTCAGGAAGCCTATCAAGAGCGGATCGACGCCCTGCTGACCCGATACCGGCGAGGATGCGCCGAGGCCGATGTCGACTACATGCTGCTCGACACTGAAACGCCCTTCGACGTGGCGCTGAGTCGTTACCTGGTACGGCGCCGGCGGTTGGGCTGACGCCAAGTTGGATTGGGCGAGTGCTGGGACGGCCGCCGGGAGTTCATGATGCGCGTAGACCATATCATCTTCCTCATCCACCCCTGCTGTTACGAACCGCTCGAGGCGGAACGGATT
>CALFPI010000664.1 GCA_937919035.1 uncultured Gemmatimonadaceae bacterium | reverse complement strand
ATGATGGACGGGTTGGTTGGAGTGCGCGTACTGCCCGAAGTCGACGGCGGCCATCTCCGTCATCTCGTGGATTTCGCGACGATACGTGCCCACATCGAACACGGGTGGCAACACAAACATCCGATCCAGTTTGGCGATTGCCTGCTCTCGTCCCCCCAGCAGATCGGCCAGTCCCTGTGGATCATGCGGTACGGCCCACGTACACTGCCACGCGGAGCCTTCGATGTAGGCGCCACCCCAGGCGAATTCGTCGAAGGGCTCGGCGAAATTCCCGTCTCTGTTGCGCCCCCGGGCAAAGCCCGTCTGTTGATCAAAGGTATTGCGATAGTTGAGGGCCCGATCGTAGAACCGCCGCGCATCCTGTTTTCGCCCCATGCCACTGGCAACCTGGGCGACACAGAAATCGGTGTAGGCGTGGTCCATGGTACGTGACGCAGCGTGCTCAAATTCGTCGGCAGGCACATAGCCGAGAGCATCGAAGACCTCGATGCCGGCGCGACCAAAGGAACCCTCTGTGTTGCCGATTTCGGTCGCGTCCCGCAGCATGGCTGCATACGCTGCTTCCACATCGAAATCGCGACAGCCTTTGACGTACGCGTCGGCCACGACCGCATCCAGATGGGTGCCGATCATACAGGCCCGGTACCCGGGGCTCGACCACTTCGGGAACCAGCCACCCTCCTTGGATGCATTCGTCCAGCCCTGGATCATCTCGCTCAGCCGCGCCGGGTCGATGAGTGACAGCAGCGAATAGACCGTGCGGTGCGTATCCCAGAAGCCATTGTCCGCGTAGAGAACCCCCTGGTGGACCTGCCCATCATAGGGACTGTAGTGGATGGGATTGCCCGTTTCGTCAGGCTCATGCCAGACCCGGGGGAACAACTGTGTGCGATAGAGGCAGGAGTAGAAAATCTGTCTCTGCCTTTCCGTAGCGCCGTCGATCTCGATGCGACCAAGACGCTCTTCCCAGACCTGCTCGGATTCATCACGCAGCGCCTCGAAGGGCCGTCCGGCGACCTCTCGATCAAAGTTTCGCTTTGCCTGATCGACGCTGATGAAGGACGTCGCGATACGGAACGTGACCTCTCCGCCGCACGCCAGCTCGATCGCCACACCGACACGCTCAGCTTCGGTGTCGCCTCGATACGCCGCCTCACCCACGTACAGGCACGAGTCCGATACGTTCGTGTCGACCTCGGCGTAGATATAGCAAGCGAAATCCTTCGGCACGCCGCCGCTGTTGCCGCGCGTGTAGCCTGTTATCTGCCTGCCAGTCACACAGAACCAGGAGGCGTCCGCCAGGGGTTCCAGGAGGATGCGTCTGGCCCCGTCCGTCGGGAAGCGAAACTTGAAGCAGGCACAGCGCTCGGTAGCCGTCACTGCCAGCCAGGTCTGATAGCGACCCAGATATGTCTCCAGCACATGTGGTTTGATGGTCGTATCGCCGCGCTTGAAGACCGAGGCCTGGCGCCCGACACCGAATAGTTGTGGTCCTGTCTGGGGCATGACGAGAAAATGCCCATAGTCACCGATCCACGGACTGGGCTGGTGGGTGGCCCGTATGCCCTGCAGCTGTCTGGCCGTTGACTTGTAGAATCGAGCCCCCTCCTCGGTCTGCGGAGCCCAGTGCGTCATGCCGAATGGTGATGCAATCCAGGGTGAGGTATTGCCCTGAGAGAAGCTGTGCTCAGAATCGGCGCCCTGCTCTGGATTCACCTGGTCCGTGTACTTGCGCATCTGCCGCTACTGACCCTCCGTCGCCTTGGGATCCGTCGCCTTGGGATCCGTCGCTTTGGGAAAGGACCCCGGAGGGGTCTTGCCCGTGGGATCTGTCTCATACTCAACGGGCGGAAAGTCCGTGCGCGCGTCTGTCGGTGCCCGGATGTCCATGGCGATCCCCTGGTTTCTATCTGCTTCCGGGTTATCGAATTTGCTGGTACAGACTAAGGAAAAATGGCTGTGCCAGACAGCTAGGGAGCGATTGACGGCCGCCGTGCCCCCCAGTACGTTTTCGCCCGAATCCTCACCAGGATGCAGAGCTGGCCTAACCCTGTGATACCCCTCCGTGGGCTAGGGTCGGCCCGTCCGTCGTGAGCTGACAGCACGAGCGGGCTTGTTGCCATTGTGAATCGATTTTCCGCCCCCTTGCGCCCGCCGCTGAAGCAGGAGCCTTTTCATGGCCACCGCCGAGTTCGTTCATCTCCACGGCCACAGCGAATACAGTCTGCTCGACGGTGGCTGCCACATCGGCCAGATGGCTGGTGCCGCTGCTGAGTATGGCATGCCGGCGCTGGCCGTCACTGACCACGGCAACCTCTTCGGCTCCATCGCCCACTATCGGACCTGCGAAAAGGCGGGCATCAAGCCGATCATCGGCTGCGAAGTCTACGTCGCCATCGGCAGCCGCCATGATCGCGCCGCCGCCCGCGGCCTGCAGCATGCCTCCAACCATCTGATCCTGCTGGCCAAGAATGACACGGGCTGGCGCAACCTGACCAAACTTGTATCCAAGGGCTACACCGAGGGCTTCTACTACAACCCGAGGATCGACAAGGACCTGCTGCGTGAGTTCGGCGAAGGCCTCGTCTGTATGTCCGCATGTGTCTCGGGTGAGGTCGCCCACCTGATCCAGAAGGATGGTCTGGCCGCCGCGGAAGAGGCCGCCCGGCAGTACATGGACATCTTCGGCGACGACTATTACCTGGAGATCCAGCGACACGGGATCGATATCGAAGCCAAGGTCAACGATGGCCTGCTGAAGTTGCACAAGAAGCTCGGTGTGCCCCTGGTGGCGACCAACGACTTCCACTTTCTGCACGCCGACGATCACGCCGCCCATGACGCACTGATCTGCATTCAGACGGGCAAGATGATCGCCGATCCACCGACGGCGCGGATGTGTTATCCCACCGGCCTGTACATGAAGTCACCCGCCGAGATGCAGCAGTTGTTCGCCGATCTGCCGGACGCGATCGAGAACACCGTCGCGATTGCCGAGAAGTGCGACGTCAAGCTCGATTTCGGCCAACAGCATATGCCGGACTTTCCGATCCCACCCAGCTTCACCAGCAGTGCCGCCTACCTCAAGGATCTTGCCCAGCAAGGCCTCGAAAAGCGCTACGATGAGGTCACGCCCGAGATTCAGCATCGCCTCGACTACGAACTCGAGTTGATCATCAAGGAGGACTACACCGGGTATTTCCTGATCGTGCGCGACATTGTGCAACACGCCCGTGAATCCGGTGTCAGCGTCGGACCTGGACGTGGCTCGGCAGCCGGTTGCCTGGTCTCCTATTGTCTGGCCATTACCAATACCGACCCGATCAAGCACAATCTGCTGTTTGAGCGCTTCCTCAACCCGGAGCGCATGTCGCCGCCGGATATCGACATCGATTTCGCCGACACCGGCCGTGATATCGTCGTGCGCTACATGATCGACACCTATGGCGAGGAAAACGTCTCCCAGGTTATTACTTTCGGCACCATGGGTGCCAAGTCCGTGGTGCGGGACGTGGGTCGCGTCCTCGGACTGTCCTTCGGCGAAGTCGACCGCATCGCCAAGTACATCCCGAACGAGTTGAAGATCTCCCTGAGCGAGGCGATCGAGCGCGTCCCCGAACTGCAGCAGATGGCGGGAAAGAACGACGCCGAAGGGCAATTGCTGAAGCACGCACTCAAGCTGGAAGGCCTCTCACGACATGCCTCCGTGCACGCCTGCGCCGTGATCATCGCGCCATCGAATCTGACCAACTACGTGCCCCTCTACCGAGCCCCGAAGGACGGCACCATCACCACGCAGTTTGATGGTGAGACGTGCGCCGATATGGGCCTGCTGAAGATGGACATCCTTGGGCTCAAGGAGCTGTCGATGACGGATGAGGCGGTGCGCCTCATTCGCTTGCAGAAGCCAGACTTTGACCTCGATACAGTGCCCTGGGACGACAGGCCGACCTTTGAACTGTTCAGTCGTGGCGAGACGGTGGGCGTTTTTCAGTTCGAAAGTGCCGGTATGCGTGAATATCTCAGCCAGCTGAAGCCGGACAAGATCGAAGACATCATCGCCATGAACGCCCTGTATCGCCCCGGGCCCATGGCACGGATCCCGACATTCATCGCCCGCAAGCATGGCCGGGAGGCCGTCGAGTTCGACCACCCGATTCTCGAGCCGATTCTCGCTGAGACCTACGGAGTCATCACCTACCAGGAACAGGTACAGCGCATCGCTCGCGACCTCTGCGGCTTCACGCTGGGTCAGGCCGACGGGATCCGCAAGGCGATGGGCAAGAAGCTTGCCGACGTCATGGAGAAGTGCAAGAAGGACTTTGTCGAGGGGGGTGTTGCCAACGGCATAGAGCGCAGCATCGTGCAGAAGGTCTGGTCCGACATCGAGGTCTTCTCCGGGTATGGCTTCAACAAGTCGCACTCGGCGTGTTACTCGGAAGTGGCCTACAAGAATGCCTACCTCAAGGCAAATTATCCCCTCGAGTACATCGCTGCGAGCCTGACCAACGACCGCGACAACCTCGACCGGTTGGCAATCATGCTCGATGAGTGCCGGCGCATGGAGATTCCGGTGCTGCCCCCGGACATCAACGAAAGCGCCATCAACTTCGTGCCCACCGAGGCCGGCATCCGCTTCGGCCTGGCAGCGATCAAGAACGTCGGCGCCGGCGCCGCCCAATCCATTGTTGATGGCCGGATCGCCGATGGCCGTTACGAAGATCTGTTCAAATTCTGTGAGCGCCTCGATCTGCGCGCCGTCAATCGGCGCGTCGTCGAAGCCCTGGTCGCTGCCGGTGCCGCCGACAGCCTCGGTGGTCACCGGGCCCAGTTGCAGGCGGCTCTCGACGTGTCCCTGCGCAACGCCCAGATCGTGCAGGAAGAACGGGGCCGCGGCCAGTTCAGCCTGTTCGGCGGCGACTCGTCAGCTCCTGAGCTCGAACTCAAGTTGAATCTCCCGGAGGCCACCGAGTGGACGGAAACGGAGATGCTGGCGCACGAAAAGGAGCTGCTTGGATTCTATGTCTCCAGCCATCCTCTGAGCCGTTTCGAACGTGATCTGCGCAACTTCGCCTCGCCTCTGGTGGACCTTGCCGAGAAGGAGGATGGCGCGCCCATTCGTGTCGGTGGACTGATCAGTCGCATTTCGACGTCCAGTGACCGGAAGGGCAACCCCATCGCCTTCGTCACCATTGAAGACCTGTCCGGCAAGGCCGACATCGTGTTCTTCTCCGATGCCTATGCCAGCAACAAACATCTGCTCGTGCAGGAAGAGGTCGTCATGGTCGAGGGGCGCCTGAACGAGCGCAATGGGGTCATGAGTATCCTTGCCGACGACGTAATGCCCATGGAACACACCCGCGAGCGGCTGACGCGCTCGGTGAATATCACCGTGCCCTCAGCGGCGGTGAACGAGAAGCTCCTCGAACAATTACTGGAGGCCTGCCATGAGTTCGCCGGCCAGTGTGACCTCATCGTCCGCGTTGAAAACGGCAACACTGATGGCACCGGCCATGACTCCGTGGTCCGTTCCCGCAGTATTCATGTCAATCCATGTGACGAGCTGCTGCGCCGCGTGGGAGCGCTTCCCGGCGTGCGCGAAACACGCCTGACCACGCTGCCGGCCAATGCCCGCCTTCGTGCCTGACTCCTTATCTGGTTATGTTCGTCTCTATGACACCTAGACTCCGACCGATCGTTCTGCTGGCTGTGATGCTGCTGGGGGCCACCAGTTGTGGCTCAGGAAAGGCCGACCTGCCCGCCGAATCGGCCGGGTATCAGGGGTCCATCGATGGATTTGACCTGAATGCCTACAAGGGTCGGGTTGTGATTCTCAACTTCTGGGCGACCTGGTGTACGCCCTGTCGAGTCGAGATCCCGGATCTCATCAAGTTGCGTAAGAACTTTGCCGACAAGGATCTGGCCATCATTGGTATATCCGTCGATGCCCGCGGCGAAGTCGACAAACTGGACGCCCTGCTGCAGCAGTTCGTCAGCCGCTATGGCATCAATTACCCCGTTTATCTGGATGCCCAGCAGAAGCTCGCCGCCGGTTATGACCCGGACTCAGAGTACATGCGCTTTGTGCCGACTACGGTGGTCATCGATCAGCAGGGGAAGATCTTCGACACGCACTTCGGCGTGCCGCGCAACGCCAAGGGCAAGGTGGATCCGTACGGCGTGCTTGGCGGACAGGTGCAGAATCTGCTCGACGGCGCCTGAGACGGTCGGTCTGAACGACTCGGCAGTAAAAGAAACAGGGGCGCTCCCATTGGGAGCGCCCCTGTTCTTGTCAGTTGCTGGTGCCGGCTCAGCTGCGGTATTCGTCCAGCGCTCTTTTGCCGTGGCGCTTGACGAGGACCTCCTTGAAGGTCACCGTCGTCGTACCCTTGCGCAGTTGCTCGATGGCGACACTTCTGGCCATGACCATCATCGTACCCCGACGATAATCGGGAAAGCGACAGAAGCTGGCTGGCACTTCTTCGCCGGTAACACAGCAGATGTCCTCGACCTCGAGTTCGCGCTGCGAACCGGGATCGAAGCCGAAGTCAGTCGACTCTTCTTCGGTGTTCTTTTCTTTGGCCATCGCCACGGACTCCTTCGGGTGGGGATTGGATAGCCCGTACAAAATAGGGTCTCTCCCGCAACACGCAACGACGATGGCTGCCTCAGAATGGCAGATCAGCGAAACGAGACAGAATGTCCGGGCCCTTTTCGGTTACGGCTACGGTGTGCTCAAACTGGGTCGACAGCAACCCATCGGCGGTCACCGCCGTCCACTGGTCGTCGAGAATGCGCACATCCGGGACGCCAGCATTGATCATGGGTTCCACGGTAAACACGGTGCCCGGCTCGAGGCGGCGTCCTGTGCCAGCGGTGCCGAAGTGCAGCAACTGGGGTTCTTCATGGAAGGCCCGGCCGATGCCATGGCCGCAAAAATCGCGCACGACCGAGAAACCCTCCGCCTCGACGCGCTGCTGAATGCCGGCACCGATATCCCCCATTCGGGCCCCCGGCTGACTGGCCTGCAGGCCGATCTCCATGGCCTCGCGGGTGGCCTGGATCAAGCGTGCCGCATCAGTGTCGATCGTGCCGATGGCAAAGGAGACATTCATGTCTCCGTGGTAGCCATCCTTGGTGACAGCAATGTCCACCGACAGAATATCTCCAGCGAGCAACTGCCTCGGTCCGGGGATGCCATGGACGACGACCTCGTTGATCGACACGCAGATGCTGCGGGGAAACCCACGGTAGCCCAAAGCCGAGGCGACCCCTCCCTGGCTGCGAATGTAGCTGTCGGCGATTTCATCCAGTGCCGCCGTCGTCACGCCTGCTGCAAGTGCGTCCTGCACCAGCACCATGGCGTCAGCGGCAATGCGGCAACTGGCGCGAATCCGCTCGATTTCGTCTTTGGATTTCAGATGTATCATGACTGAGTGTTTAGGAGTATGGCAACCCGGTTCATAGACTGTCAAGAGCATGGCAACTCCTCTCGTCTCCATCCTGATGCCCGTCTACAATGGCGCCGCGACCCTCGACGAAGCGCTCGACAGCGTCGTCGCCCAGACGATGTCAGACTATGAGATCGTTGTGGTGAATGACGGCTCGACGGACGCCACAGCCACACTGCTGGCGGCCCGACAGGACCCACGAATGCGGCTCCTGTCGTCGTCACACGTGGGCCTGCTGCAGGCGTTGAATCTCGGCCTGGCCGCTTGTCGTGCCCCCTTCGTTGCTCGTCTGGATGCGGACGATGTGTGTCGGCCGCAACGGCTGGAGCGGCAAGTGTCGCTCATGCAACAACAGCCCGATGTCGGTGTCTGCGGCACACAGGTGGAAGCCTTCCCCGCCGGTGACGTCGCCACAGGATTCGACATCTATGTGCAGTGGCAGAACGCCCTGCTGACACACAACGACATCTGCCGCGAAATATTCATCGAGAGTCCCATCGCCCATCCCTCAGCGATGCTGCGCCGACATGAAATGGTGGCACTTGGTGGCTATCAGGAACGCGGTTGGGCGGAGGACTACGACCTCTGGCTGCGCTATCATGCCGCGGGGCGGCATTTCGCCAAAGTCGCCGAGCCCCTGGTGCGCTGGCGGGAACACGGTGCCCGCGCAACGCGAACCGATAGCCGTTACTCGGTGGAGAACTTCCTGCGCGCCAAGGCACACTACCTGTCGTGTGGGCCGCTGAACTCGCGGGATGGCTTGCTTGTGTGGGGTGCCGGGCAGACGGGCCGGCGCCTGAGCAAACATCTGAGCCGCGCCGGCCACCAACCGGATGTATTCATCGACATCGCGCCAAAGCGAATTGGCAGCACGCTGCGCGGTGTGCCCATTGTCGGCACCGAGCAGCTCATGTCCTGCTGGCAGTCCTACAATCGCCCCCTGTTGCTGGCGGCTGTCGCCTCGCGCGGGGCCCGCGCCCTGATCAGAGAGCACCTTGCGCGAGTCGGCCTGCTGGAGGGCGACGATTTTCTCTGCGTCGCCTGATGCCCCCGGCACCACTCTTGCCAAAGGGCTGCAGCCTTGGTATCTATGCGACACCTGAATGAATCGGACATCTGAGTAACATGTGGCCAGTGTGAGTCTGTTCCTGCGGTGCACCCTCCTTCAAGGGATGACGTCGTTATGGATACAACCACCGATATCGGTTCAACCACCTATCTGGATCTTGGCACCGAGGAGCGCGAGCCCCTCTTTTTCTATCTCCTCAACGCCTACCTGCAGTCTCGCATCGACACCGATCACGAATCGGACGGCGATGAGGAGGTCAACGTCTACCTCGCCGGACTGCTGCACTCCCTCGTCGACGGTCGTTTCTACGCGGACAATGTCGACCACCTGGCATCCTCCCCCCTCGACGTCTGCCAGAAGGCGGACGAATGCGGCACCAACCGCGGCAAGACGGACGTCTACCGGACGAATGCCGATCACCGCTTGATGGCCTTCGGCCTGTTTGCCGGATTCGGCGATCATGTGTCGTACTATCGACGCGCCATGACGCCGGACGAGGCCTACATCGAGGAGGCCCGGCAGTTCTACCGCTGGGCCGCCTTGTTCAGCAACCGTCTGCCACCGCGCTACCGTGGCCTGGCAGTCACGCTGGAGAAACTGGCCGAGGGGTTCGGCACGTATCACGCAATTCTGGGCCACATGGCAGCAAACCACATGGACCTGATGCGGCGCCTGTCTCCGGGACAGATGTGGCATCTCGAACGGGATGCGCAGACGGGAGCGCTGCCGCAGATTGAGGCCTTGGTCCTGGACCGGATGCTCGACGCCTACAATCGCTGGCGCCTCGAACCAAACGAGACCACGCGCAAGCAACTGCTGGAGGCGAGTGAACCCTATCATCAGATCCGCCCCGACGTCGACACAGGAAGCCTGTTGAACTGACCGGCAGGTCGCGCCGTGACTAGAGTCCCAGAATCTCGCGCGTGATCTTCGGCAGACGACGAAAATCGCTCAGCTCATAGCGGTTGCCTTCGGCATCCTCCACCAGAGCACGATTGCGCGACAGCACGCGGATGCTGGAACGGATGCCGCGGATCTCGATATGCCGGGGGCCGCTGGTGGTCTCCACGTCGGCGTAGACGACACCGAATTCTTCGCCGATGTGCGTGACGCCGGTGATCTTCGGCAGGAAATAGGTCAGTGACAACTGCTCATCGAGTGCGGCGGCACTGGCCGCATCGAGCCTCTCGGGGTCCTGCAGGATACCGAGTTCGGTGCCTTCCGTGTCATAGAAGCCGATGTACTGGTTGGCCGCCTCCAGCGGAAAGGCGCGCCGCACCGTGACATCGTCGAAGTCCTGACTGCCGATACGGACCGCCAGAAGCCCGCGATCGGTGCGCCGGATCCGCATCTGTGTCCCGTCGAGATCGTTGCTGTTGGCAGCGGCACCGGGGGTGGCATCGCCGTCGTTCACAGTCTCACTGTCGTTCACAGCCTCACTGTCGCTCACAGCCTCACTGTCGCTCACAGGGCTCTCACTTTGGCCAACTCCGACTGCATGTTGACCAGGTTGCGATAAACCCCGGTCTCGATTTCGAGCAGGTCCGCATGGGTGCCTTCCTCGACGATCCTGCCCTTGTCGAGCACGAACAGTCGGTCCGCATTCTTCAGTGTCGACAGTCGATGCGCGATGGCGAAGGTCGTTCGGTTGGCAACCAGGTGCTCGAGGGCTTCCTGGATCTCAAATTCAGTCTGCGTATCCACCGAACTGGTCGCTTCGTCGAGAATGAGGATCCGTGGATTGCCGATCAGTGCCCGGGCAATGGAGATACGCTGGCGCTCGCCGCCCGAAAGGCGTCCGCCGCGCTCGCCGACCTCAGAGTCATACCCGTCGGACAACTTCATGATAAAAGTGTGCGCATTGGCGGCACGTGCCGCCGCAATGATCTCGGTGCGGGCCGCCTCGGGTCGGCCATAGGAGATGTTCTCCGCCACCGACCCCTGGAACAACAACGGCTCCTGCAACACGACACCGATCTGCGCCCGCAGCTTCTTCTGCTGCAATCCAGTAATCGGCGCACCATCGATGAGGATCTCTCCGTCGGTGGCATCAAAGAAGCGCGAGATCAGATTCACCAGTGTCGACTTGCCGGCCCCGGAAGGCCCGACGAGGCCGATCATCTCTCCCGGCTCGACGACGAAGGAGCAGCGATCAAGAATGCGCGCAAAGCCATCGTAGGTGAAGGACACGTTGCGGAATTCAACGCGCCCCTCGATGACACCGGGGTCCCGCGCCTGCGGCTCATCGCTGACCTCGGGCTCGGTATCAAGGATCTCAAAGACCCGTTCCGCCGTGGTCGCCGCCGACTCAAGCTCGTCAGACAGGCGGCTCAGTTCCCGCACGGGGTTCAGAAACATGACCATATAGGCGATGAAGGCCTGCAACTCCCCCAGGGTCAGGGTGTTCTCCAGCACCCGATTGCCGCCGAACCACCAGAGGATCACCGACCCCATGGAGGTGATGAAGGCGATCGCCGGCAGGAAGTAGGAGCGCATTTTCACCGACACCATGCGCGACTCTCGCAGTTCGGTGTTGCGCTTGTCGAAGGTGGCGATCTCGCGACTCTCCTGGGCGAAGGCCTTGACGACCTTGACGCCGGGGATGGTATCTGCCAACTGCGAATTCAGTGCTGAGATACGACGCCAGATCGTGTGAAATACCCAGTGGATGCGCCGGCGGTAGAACAGCGTGACCACCAGCATGATCGGCGTCGGGATCAGGGCCAGCAGGGCCAGTTCCCAGTTCATCCAGAACAACATCGCACCGATGCCGATCAGCGTCAGGATGGCAATGACCATATCCTGAAAGCCGGTGGTGATGAAACCCCGCATGCGCTCGGTGTCACTCGTCACACGAGTCATGATGCGGCCGGTGGAGTGCCGGCTGTAGAACGACAGGGACAGCAACTGCAGGTAGCTGAAGATTTCGGTCTGCAGATCGTAGGTGATCCGCTGGCCGAGCCATCCGAGCGAGTACGAACGCACGCCGTTGATCAACATGCGGCTGAAGTGGATGGACAGCAGTCCGATGACAACCCAGCCAAGCATGACAACATGATCCGCCGGGGGGACCACGGGGCCCTCGACGACACCCCGTGATGCCACAACCGGGACGATGACATCGTCGATGAGGTGTTTGTTCAGCTGTGGTGGCAACATGCCGATCGCCGTCATCGTCAGCGTCAGACAGAAGCCGAAGATCGCCACACTCTTGTACGGCTTTACGTAGGAGAACAGCCGCCAGAAGGTCTCACGCTTCTTGATGCAGGCGGGACAGACCTTCGAGCCCACGCGCAGCGCGCGGCCACAGGTGTCACAGTGTTCGACGCGGCGGTGAGGAATGGCACCCTCGTCCTCGTCTTCACCGACCCGCGCCAAAGGCGACAGCATCGCCGCCTCGACAACCTGTGGGATGGCGGAGAACTTGAAGAAGCTGCCTTGCGAGAAGCGCAGCAGTTCGTGCAGGCCATCGGGCAACTCGATAACGAGGGAGCCGTTGCCGACGTAGCTGCGCGTATGAATGCGCTGGACGTCCGCCAGCGGCCAGGCCTCGATGCGCGGCGTACCATGGTTGGCGTGAAGCACCATGATGCGTTCGTCCGTAAGGACGAGCCAGTTCTCGCCGTATTTTCCATCGAGATCGAGATCGGCCGACAACAAGGCGAGCAGCAACTCACCGGGGTGTAAGGCCTGCCGGAGATGTGGTTCGAGATTCTGACTGATCGGTTCGAGGAGATCCAGCACGGTTATCTTCTCTCAGGGCGCAGGACAGCATGGCCGCAGCAGCGGCGGTGATGGGCCGCGAAAAACGTCATAAGCGACTGAATTCTCTCACCGTTGGGGCTGCACAACAGCGGTCGCCGTTCGCCAAAATTAGCGCGTGATGTAGGCTTATGAATCACGTAACCATAAGCTAACGCAAGTAGTTACGCGCGGCAACAGCACGGGACTGCGGTTGTGGTCAAGGTTCGGGTTGGTATAGATTTCAGGACCGCAAAGTCTGCCGAAAGGATTGGGCTCCATCATGTCGACAACCTATTCACCGCAACAGTTGCGCCAGCGCCTGGACCGGCTGCCGCGCCTGCGCCTGGCGGCACTGCCCACACCCCTGGACGAGTTGCCGCGCCTGTCCGCCGCCATCGGTGGACCGCAGATCTGGATGAAGCGCGAGGACCTGACGGGGTTGGCCTTTGGTGGCAACAAGATCCGTGAGTTCGAGTATTCCATCGCCCAGGCGGTGGAGGCCGGGTGTGATGTGCTGGTGCATGGTGCCGCCTCGCAGTCCAATCAGTCGCGGCAGACGGCTGCCGTTGCCGCAAAGCTGGGTATGAAAGCCGTCCAGGTGGGCCGTGCCGATGCCCACTCGCAACTGCAGGGCAACCTGCTGCTGACACATCTGTTCGGTGCCGACGTCCTGTTGCCGCCGGCAAATGAGCAAGCGGCGACGCTGCAGGCGACGCTGGCGAGCTTGCGGCAGGCCGGGCACAAACCATTCAACACCAGTTCCGATGGGGCTGCCTACCGCGGCATCGCGTATGTCGACGGATTTCTCGAATTGTGGGAGCAACTGCAGGAGCGCAACGTACAACCGGACGTCGTCTACGTTGCCTCCGGCGCCCACACCCACACGGGTATGGTCGTGGCGGCACGAGCCCTGGGTCTGCCGCTGCGTTTTGTCGGCATCAGCCCGAGCCCGCGGGACAATGACGCTGCAGCACAGCATATGGCGACACTTGCTGCCGAACACTGTCGCATTCTGGACATTGACGTGGACATCACGCCGGCTGATCTGGAGAGTTATGCCGAGTTTGTCGGTGCCGACTACGGTGTTGTTACCGATGGCAGTCGCGAGGCCCTGCAATGGACGGCACGCACGGAGGGTCTTGTCCTCGATCCCTGCTATACAGGAAAAGCCATGGCCGGGTTGATCGCCCATGTGCGGGCCGGCTGGTGGACAGCGCAGCAAACCGTGGTCTTTGTGCATACCGGCGGCACACCCGCGCTGTTCGCCTATGCCGCCGAACTGGGCCTTGATACCAGTGTCAGGACCGGTGGTAGAACCGGCGGTATGGACAACGCTTGAAACCGCCAACACCACAGCCGCAGCGACTGGCCCGCAAGGCCGACCTGGTCCAGCGCCTGGCAGGTCTCGTCGATGCCGGCGGGCTGATACATCGCGATGAGGATCTCGTTGTCTACGAGTGTGACGGCCTGTCCGCCTACCGCCAGGCACCATTGGCCGTCGCCCTGCCCATATCGGCCCAACAGGTGGCAGATGTCGTGCGGGCCTGTG
>CALFPI010000663.1 GCA_937919035.1 uncultured Gemmatimonadaceae bacterium | reverse complement strand
CCGGTGGGCATGATGCGGGTCCATGGACATGGGCCGAGCATGGACTTCACGAAGGCGGGGCCACCCACTTCTTTGCCCGGGAAGACCTTGACGATCTCGACTCCGAGTTCCTCGGCCTGACCGATCTCGCTGGCTGAACCGCAGCCGGGTGAATAGGGCACCTTGCGGCGATTACACATTCTGGCCACGTCCGGATTGAGCAAAGGACCGACGACGAAATTGGCGCCGCTGGAGATGTACAGTCCGGCGGTGGGTGCATCGACGATGGAACCAACGCCAAGGATGATGTCCAGATCGTTGGCCAGGATGTGCTCCTGCGCCTCGACAAAAACCTTCCATGCCAGATCGCCGCGATTGGTGAATTCGACACACCGGGCACCGCCCTCGGCGCAGGCTTTCATGACGTCAATCGTCACCTGGGGGTCTTTGTGATAGAACACGGGGACCATCCCGACACCAGCGATGGCGTTGAGGACTGTCATACGATCGTACTTGGCCATTGGACTCCTGTTTCCTGTGTCAGTGGGCGGCAGCGTCGGCTTTGGTAGTAATCATTCGGCGCTGGCTGTGGATGTCAAGACGGGAAGGGCGCCGCCGTCTCCGGGTAGTGATGATGTCGATCCTCGCCCCGCAGCAGAATCGGATGCCACTGCTGGCCCGTGGAGTTGGCCTGCACCTGACGCGCGGCGGGCGGAATGAAGCGTACCGTCAGGCCGCAGCGCCGCCGTTGTGATGTATTGGGAAAACTGGCGTGATACAACTGGCCATCGTGGATCGACGCCTGACCCGCGTGTAACTCGATGGCCACGGCCTGGCTGGTATCTACCAGTTCATCCGGGATTTCCTGGTTGATGCTGAGCAGGTTGCCGGTGTTTGCTGCTTTGCCATGCTCGACGATGCCGTCGCGGTGCGAACCGGGTATGACCTGCATGCAGCCGTTGCCCAGATCGGCATCGTCAATGGCAATCCACGCGGTATGAGCCTCGGGCGGTTCCAGGCCCCAGTAGGTGATATCCTGATGCCAGGCGACAAACTTCGATCCTTCCGGATCCGGGTACTTACAGAAGAAATGGGTCGACAGGAGCATGACATCCTGTCCCATGCAGGCAGAGACAGCATCGAGGATGCGCGTATCGGCGGCCATGCGCCAGATGAACGCTTCGTCCATATGGCGGCCCTGCAGACCGATCTGGCACTTTTCCTTGCCCTCGCGCGCCTCCAGGTCATCGAACTCGGCGCGGAAGGCGGCGATCTCTGGTTCCGAGAAAATGTCGAGACGGGTTACGAAGCCATCGCGCTGATATGCGGCGGTGAGGTCGCTTGGGGCGACGGTCATAGATACGACTCCTGCACTGGTTGCGGCACGCTTGGGTGCCGGGGCATGGGCATGGGCAGTATAGCGGTCGGCGCCGGCGACGGTCAACGGCAGGGCCCGGTCCATACCCATAGCCGGATTCGCCGTTGCGCCGCATCCCGGCTACTGCAGCGGTGAGAATTCCGTCGCCGTCATCGTTTTGGCGATGATCTGATCCACAATGGGCCCGTTGGCTTCGGTGATCTCGCGCGCCTCGATCCACTCCGGATCGGCACGGAAAGCAGTCCAGGCCTGCAGGCTCGCCTCGGGGCTGGCGAAGCGCAGCAGATACACGAGCTCATTGTCGCCGCCTTCGTCGACGGTCCAGAAGCCGACAACGTCAAAGCCGTGGCGAGCAAAGATGGCCATGGTTCGGGTGCGGAAGCGATTGACGATATCGTTGAGGCGCCCCGGCGGGGCAACGTAAGTGCGCAGTTCGTAGACCATGAGGCTTGCCGTCCTGTGGATGCGGGTAGGGTGCTTGCAGATACTCTAGATGACGTCTGTTCCTCAAGCAACCGCAACTCTACTTTCCCGCTATCTCTCAGGAGGCTGTTGATGACGCAGGGCATACAGGTCAATGAAGAGTTGCTGGCGGGCAATCCGTATTTCGCGACCGCCGAACACCGCGCGGCACTGCGCGACGTATTTCGTTTCGACCATCGTCGGGTGTTGCTGGGTGTTGGCGCCATCGAACAGATCGCCGCCGAATGCCAGCGTCTCGGCGCCCGCCGCGTGCTGCTGGTGCGCGACGCCGCCATCGAGGCGGTTGTGACCCCCGTCGTGCAGGCTCTGACAGCCGGTGGCATTGAGATCGTTGATACCTTCACCGATATCGTGCCGAATCCGACGGTGGCCAGCGTCGATGCTCTGAGTGCGGTCGTTCGGTCCACCGATTGCGATGCAGTCATCGCCGCCGGCGGCGGCAGTACCATGGACAGCGCCAAGATGGCCGGCGCCATTGCCAGCAATGGGGGATCCGCGGCGGACTACTTCGGCTTCGACAAATTCTCTGAGCCACCGGATCGACCCCTGATCTGCCTGCCGACCACGGCCGGTACCGGCGCCGAGGCGAGTCGAGTATCTGTCGTGGTGGCCGAGGGTGGCAAGCAGGCGATCTATTCCGATCACATTCAACCCCAGGGGGCCATCGTTGACCCACAGTTGTCGGCTGGTATGCCGGCGGGGCTGACGGCGACGACAGGTCTGGATGCACTCGGGCACGCGCTGGAATGCACGGCCTCGAAGAAGTGTGATGCCCTGGGCGATGCTGTGGCGCGCGAGGCTCTGGCGGCGGGCATGCCGGCCTTTCTGCGGGCCATCACCCATGGTCACGACATGGAGGCACGTTATCAGATGTGTCGCTGCAGTCTGCTGGCGGGCTTGCTGCTGAGCCCCATCAACACCGGCGCCGCCCACGCGCTGGGCTACGGCATCGAGAAGGTCTCCTTCGAAAAGGGCAGACCCGTGCCGCACGGCACCGCTGTCGCTCTTGTGCTGCCTGGCATCATGGAACACAACGCGCCTGCCGTGGCGGACAAGTACTACTATGCTGCGGGTGTGGCGGGGCTGGATCTGCTGGGCAGAAGCCGGGAAGAAGGCGTCCGTCTGGCAGCTGCGTGGATCGACAACGTGCGCCGCCAGCACACACCCTACGGGAGTCTGACGGACGCGGGCCTGTCAGTGGGGGACCTGCCGCACATGATCGACATCGCCATGCAGGTCCGACGCCTGCTGGACCCGAACCCGGTGGAGGTGACGGCAGCCGATGCGGAGCGCATCTACCGGGCTGTACTCGACTGATCGACGCTCCACAGGATGCCGTTGCGCAGCAGACGGAGAAAGTCGAGTTCCCAGAAGTCCCGCTGGTGGCCCAGCGACGTATAGAAGGCGCGGCCGGCGCGTTCGCAGGTCCAGGCGACCGGTTCGTGATGGTCGCCTGCGTTGCCTGCAAGCAGCAGGTGGGTGTCGGCGGCGATGGGCGTGTTTCTGTACAGGGCACCGGATGCAACAAAGGGTTCGATACCCTCCAGGATCGGGTGTGCTCCGGCGTCCGACGCGACTGTGACGGAGGTGCTGACGCCACTGGCATGGTGTCCCGCATAGTTGCCGCCAAGCACATCCCGGTCGAACTCGAGCCAGTGGGCGAAGGCGTGACTGCCCGTGCGCAGCCCGACGATGGGCCGACCGTCGCGGCAGTACTGCTGCAAGCGTGCAAGCTCGACTCCCTGCATCAGCAGTCGGCGTGTGAATACGACGACGACATCGGCATCGTCCACAGCCACAAGCGACGGGTGGTCCTCGGCGGATGTGAAGAGGATGAGTTCACATGATACGTCGGCATTGGCATGCAGGTAGTCGCGCAGAAGGATCAGGGATTCCTCCGAGTCGTACTCGAAGGACCCGGATAACATGAGGATGCGCGTGCTCACAGCAGAGTCTCCACGCGCCGGGGTTCGGTTTGACCATCCTGGCGACGGGGACGTTGTGGCAGGGGGATGGCGGCAAGGGCCCGCTCCCAATCCCGGCACCACTGATCGTAGTCCGTGAACTCGGTCTCCCGCCGGGCCCGGCTGCGGGCGACGAACACCGGATAGTCGTCCCGTCCGGTGGGTGTGCCCGTTCGCTGGTAGCGCAGATCGAGGCTCCAGCGAATGTCATCGGTCTGGTTCGGGGTCGAGCGATGCGGGATCAGTTTATCCATCAGCAGCACATCACCAGCCCGCATGGGCAGGGTGACCACGTCTCCCGGTGGCAAGCGTTGCTCACTGACGCCGAATCCCTCACTCCAGTAGACGGTCTGTTGTCGGTGTACACCCGGGATCAGTTGCAGACAACCATTCTCCGGTGTCGCATCAACGAGGGGAACCCACACGGTGACGATCTCGTGGGGATCGGCCACTTCAAGATGGACCTGCGCATCCTGATGCCAGGGGGCAACGTTTTCGGCGACCATGGCATGGATCTGCGCCCGCGTCGAATCATCGGCCTGAGGCGCATTCTGCAGGAGACCTGCGGGCAATTTTGCACGCGCGTGCTGGATGGGACTGCAGATGATCTCCGGTCCGATGATGCCTTCCAGCAGATCCAGGAGCCGGTCGTTGCGCAGAAATTCAAAGATACCGAGCAAGCGGCAGTACATCAGATCGATCTGGGAATAGATCGACACGTCCTGCTCACAGATTCGCGCCAGCCGTCGTTCGAAGGGCTCTCCCGCGTGCAGCTGCGTCAGGGCACCTGTCTGGTACAACCGACGGACCTGCACATCGATGAAATCCTCGTAGCCGTGGATGACGGGTGCCAGATCGGCAGGCGCCAGGGCTCTCTCAACGACGACGTATCCATGCTCGTCGTAGTGCTTGCGTTGGTCCGGGGTCATGTGCATGGCGAGACAATATAGCCCGGTCGGCAGCCTCCGTCTCGACTGTCTTGCCGTGTGTCGTGCCATTGAGTAGTGTGAGCCGCCTACGAGGAGTGACGCATGGAACAGGTACCTGAGATCCAGCAGGCCATTGACCATCTCGACACCTACGGCTACTGCCTGCTGCCGGATCTGCTGCCGGCGACCTGGTGTGCCGACTTTGCTGCTGCCTGTCTGGCACTGCATGCGGACGAGGCGTGTGAGCCGCATATCGTTGGCGACAAGCATTACCAGACGTTGTTCGGCATGATGAATCGCGACGATCGCACCTGGCGCTGCGCCAGTCATCCAGCGGCGGCGGCCGTGGCGCGGCACTTCCTCGGTGACGGCTGCCGTGTCGTCGAGGCCTGCTCCAAGCCGACGTGGCCCGGGGCACCACACCAGGGGATTCACGTGGACTCCGCCGGGCGCTTTGTGCGGGTGCCCGACGTGCCGTGGATGATCAATTCCATGTGGATGCTGACGGACTTCACCACCGACAACGGTGCCACCGGCGTCGTACCCATGAGCCATCGGTCGCGGCTGCGAGGGCCGCCTGTCGACCTGGACCTTGACGGCCCGCTGGTGCATTCGGTGACGGGACGCGCGGGAAGCCTGTTGCTGTGGCATGCAGGCACGCTGCACATGGCCCGGGCTCACCGGGGCGACAGCGTGCGCGTGGGACTGAACGTGGCCTACTATCCGCCGTGGTTCAACAACTGGATTGAGAACGGTCATCAGCCGGTGTGGCCGGAGACCTATGAACGAATGCCGGCAGAGATGCAGCGACTGTGCACCGGCCGCCAGGCACGTCACCGGGATGACGCCTACGAGAGCAAGCGCTAACCCTGCTAAGGAATCAGCATTGTGGAATTCGGGCCTATGAGCCCTGCGGGTTCCGGCGCCCGTCTCGCCAGGCGTGGGACGGCAGGTGACAGGGAAGTATCTTAGCTTGCCATGCAGTTGTTACCTGGCAAGGAAAGGTAGAGGTGAAGCGCACATGAAAGTTCTGCTGGTTGGTGGTTCCGGACTGGTGGGTTCCTGTATCACGCCATATCTGCAGCAGCGGCACACGCTGCGGGTGCTCGATGTGGTGCCGCCGAAGCACGATGTGGAGTTCGTCGAGGGTTGCATCGAGGATCCGGATGCTCTGCGCCGGGGCCTGCACGGCATGGACACCTTCATAACGTTGGTGATGAAGGGTGGGCAGGGAGGTTTCACGCGGGACCACACGGCGCAGCTGGCAATCGACAACTACACCGTTAATTGTCTGGGACTACATCTGCTGTTGCTGACGGCCCACGAGATGGGCATCACCCGGGGCATCCACACAGGTACGATGAGTGCACACAACCGCAATCGTACCTGGTATCCGGACGAGGACAGCGTGCCTCTGGATGGTCCCAACGTGTATGGCCTGACCAAGCGCCTTGGCGAGGATATCTGCCGCTATTTTGCCCGCGAGTTCGGCATGAACCTGGCCGTATTCCGCATCACCGGGCCCTCATCGCGGCAGCGCTACATCGAACGCCGCAGCCAGCCTCCGGTGGCGGGCGTTGTGCCCACGGACGAAGAGGATCTGGCCAACGCCTACCTTGCGGGGCTCGATTTTGTGCAGGTGGGGCATGGCCGCTTTGATTCGTTCTTTATCGCCGGCGATGAGAACCATGAACAAGTGAACATATCCAAAGCCAAGGCGCTGCTGGGCTGGGAACCTCGGGCGCATCTGGCGTTAACAAATCCAACCAAGGGAACTGCTGATGTCTGACAAGCTGCCGACGACGAATGGCGATGGGTTGCCCGTCATACCCATGACGGAAGAGCAGAAGTATCTCTTCGATCTGAAGGGATGGATCGCGCTGCCGGGGCTGCTGACCCAGGAGCAGTTAGGCCCCGTGCGTCAGCACCAGATGACGTTTCTGCAGGACCGTGAGTCGCTGCCGCCGGCGGAGCGCAACAATCACGGGGGACCGTCGCAGATCCTGCTCGATCACCCGGCTGTCGTGGGGATTCTCAACGAAGTTCTCTCCCACCAGGCGCTGGCGTCGGAAGACTGTTACGGCTTCCGCTTCGATCACACCTACACCAGCTTCCGTGAGGCGGGGCACGACAACTTTGCCCCTCACGGTGGTGGGGGATTCTTCAACTTTGAGGGCAACTCACACATCTATCAGATGCAGCCCGGACGGATTCACGCCGGACTGACACGGGTCGTGTGGGAGCTGAATGAGGTCGCCGCCGGCGACGGTGGCACGCTGTTTCTGTCCGGATCGCACAAGACGGCGTTCCCGCGGCCCGAGTCCATCAGTGGACGCGACAGTCCCATATGGGACAGCTACACCTGCCCCGCCGGGTCAGCGGTGATCTTCAGCGAGGCGCTGTGCCATTCCGGCACAAAGTGGACAAACCCCGACCGGCCGCGGCTGAGCCTGTTCACCTGTTACAACACGGTCAATGCCAAATGGGGGAAGGGTTGCCCCGAGCCCGAGGTGATCGCCGCCATGCCAGCGAAAAGACAATCCCTGTTCCGTGGCGTCTGGCACGGTATGAGCGACGTTCCCGGGATCAACAAGTATCGCGATGCGGAGAACACCGCCGTCTGAACTGCCCGTACAGATGGCCTGACACGACCAGATGATCTGACTATAACCCGATCCAGCGATTGACCTTCACCAGAATGATGTTGTCGCCTTCGTCGCCGAAGGAGCGGGCGGCATCCGTCAGCGGCTCGAAGTCAGGATCACGGGTGTCGTCGAAGTCGCGATCGCGATTCTGCTGCCAGACGACGAACACGGTGCTGCCCGGGGCGTACTCCCAGCGCAGCACCAGATTGAAGCGCAGGGATCGACTGTGGAAGTCGGGATTTTCCCCGAGGCCGTCATAGGGGGCAAACTCGTAGGACCGCGGCCGTGTCAGTTCCTTGATTGTGCCGTAGTTGCCCGTCGCCACGAAGGGCTGCAGAAACAGTTGCGTGCTGAGGAACGGCGTGAGGGCCCAGGTGCCGGTGACACCGATCTCAAAGACTCTGTTCTTCAGTTCGCCAAAAATGAAGCGGTCCTCTTCATCGTCGCCGTCACTGTCAACATTCTCCACCCACTGGGCGTTGCTCCGGTCATAGCGGAAACTCGGATTGATCTCGAACTCAACCTGTGACGCCGGCTTCAGCTGTAGTTCGATCCCCGTCCAGCTGGAGAGGTTGTCGCCGTCCAGTCCCCGCTCGACGTTGGTACCAAACCAACCGCTGACGGCGTTGCGTTCGTCAGCCCAGACGTCCATGGCCCAGCGTGTGGAACCGGGGGCGCGCATCACCGGACCGCCACGGGTCCCGAGATCGTCCCAGGCGTCGAGGTTGTGGTCGAGGCCCATCCAGAAGCCCCAGTAATTGTGCAGGTCGTGGAACATGTTCAGGTTGACGCCGCGCGCCAGATTGTCGCCAGCAAAGTTGTTGTGTTGCCAGACGTTGATGTTGAAGCCTGACCTGCGGGCGAACCAGTAGGGTTCCTGGATGTTGTAGAACAGATGGGCACCGGCCTGCCTGCGGTCGTTGCGGTCCATGAAGCCCATGTCATTGGCGTTGAAGCCGCGGGAGCGGGCGTCGAGATAGGCCTGTCCACCGAAGTTGCCGGAGAACTTGGAGAAGTACAGAACCCCTTCCCAACCGGTGTCGCGATCCTCATCCTGGCCGGCGCGGCTGACGGCCAGGCGACTGTAGACGCGATAGGCGTTTTCGCGCCACTTCACGTGAATGTCCCCGGCGCCGACGTAGGCTGGCTCGAAAGTCTCGCCGTTGACGGCGGTGATCTGTGCGCCAACCGTGGAGTTGTTCAACACATCCTGCTGCACGCGACCGACAAAGTAGTTTGTCGTTGGTTCCACCTTGTGGCGCCGTCGTAGCGTATCGACAACACCCGTCTGGGCATCTGTGAGGCGCTGGTCTATGTGGGCGAACTCGCTGCCCGTGACGGCGTTGAGAATGCCGAAGGCGGTGCGGCTCTCGGTCTTTCCGGAGACCTTCACCGCGCCGAGGATCGTCGTGTTGTCCGGACGGTCGACCTCATCGCTGTCGTCGGGCAGATCGATTCTCGACGGTTGGCGGCCGATGCGACGCGAATGGTACAGGCGTGTCGGTTCGGCGATGCCGGCGATGTTGGGCCCGGGTGTCTCGAAGATCTGGTTGCCCTCGAGGAAAAAGGGCCGACGCTCGCGAAAGAACGTTTCGAAGACGCCCAGGTTGAGCACTGCCGGGTCCGCATCGATCTGGCCAAAATCAGGATTGATCGTGCCATTGAGAGAGATGTTGGAGGACAGGCCGTAGCGTACGTCGACGCCGGCCGTACCGAGCAGATCGGTACGGCTCTGGCCATCATCCCCGGCGCGCGTCAAGGTTGCGCGGCCCAGTGTGAAAGGAAAGATCTCCAGACTGCGTTTGGGCTTGATGCCTTCGATGCCCTCGAGATGGCCAAACCGGGAGGGCCAGCCATTGACACCTCTGGGAGTGAAGCTCCAGTGGTCCCACTCGGCCCGGCGGGAGAGATGGCGGTAGGCGTTGAGGCCCCAGGTGTATACCGGTTTCTCACCAAAGCGCAGGACGTGGTAGGGGATTCTCAGTTCGGCACTCCAGCCATCCGGGCGACGCGCTGTGCGCGCCTCCCAGACCCCATCCCACGTGCGGTCGCCGTCGTCATCGTTGAATATGACACCATCGCGCATCCAACCGGAGGGCCCGACGATGAAGGAAAATCCGGTCTGATGATCGTGGTGCGGATCCAGATGAAATTCAACGAGATCACGCTCGCGCCAGTCATCGCGGCGGGAGAGGACGGACTTGATGCTGTCAGGCTTGCTGTCGTAACAGATGGCGGCGATGTAGAGCGCTTCGTCGTCGTAGAGGATCTGGAACGTGGTCTGCTCCGAAGCCGGCTCGCCCTGGTCCGGATCTTCCTGGGTAAAACCGGACTGCACCGGTGCGGCAGCCCATACCGCATCATCGACGATGCCGTCGATGACGGGGGGACTCGTGGCGCGGGCGGCCTGCGCCGTACGCTGAGGATGGGAGAGCCAAAGCTCCATGCGCGCGTCGGTGGAATCGATAATCGTGGTCTCGTCGTCGGCGGCGACACTCGCCGCCATCAGTACAATGGCGGCGATGAACCAGCGGGACATCCGGGAAATGAATAGAGGTATGGTGTCCGTTCCTTTGCAAGCGGTCAGATGTACCGTGATCAAGGTCTCTGGTTTTGACGAACAATGTCAAGCGAGTCAGGGAAGATGCTCACAGTCTTCCCTGACCGCGGATGCACAAGCGATCCTACGCCCGCCGCAGCGTCAGAGTGCCGCTCTCGACCTCGGCCTGCAGCGACGCGCCTCCGGCACCGAGTTCGCCGCTCACGACCTGACCTTGCTGGCCGTTGGCAGATACCTCGAGAGGCAGGTTGGTCTCGACCTGGCCGCGGCGGACGAAGCCCTGAACCCGGACGTTGGAGCCCTCGGGCAGGGCGACGCTGATGTTGCCGCGGTTGTTGCTCAGTGTGTAGGCGGAGTGCACCGGGTCGCTGGAGAGGATCTCGATGGAGGCGCGGTTGTTCTCTGCCAGCACTTCCCCTGCGGGGTTCTCGATGCGAACGTCGCCCCGGCTGGCGCGCACGGTGGCACGCCCGCCGGCCCCACGGATGTGGACGGGTCCGCGATCCGACTCGACAGTGACTTCGCCGTTGACCGGGCCGATGACGACCGCACCGTGGGTACAGCGTATGACAGCAGACTTGCCGACGGCACCAAAGCTCAACGGCCCATGATTGCTCTGTGCCGACAGTTCGCCGCTGATATTCTCGACGGTGACGGGGGCATGCTCACTCGACAGCCGCAGACTGCCGCCGACCTGCCGCACGTCGACGGGCCCGTGATGGGAGTTCACCGTCAGGTCACCTGCAACCTGCTGCAGGGTCAATGGTCCATGGTGACTGTTGGCCACCGCGTTGCCATGGATTTCGTCGGCGTCGAGGGCACCATGATGTGAGTTGATCACGAGGTTGCCCCCGATGCGGCGCACACGGACGCTACCATGGTGGGAGTTGATGCTGGTCTCCTGCACGGCTTCGTCCAGTTCGAGACTGGAGTGGTGGGCATTGAGTGAGAACGTGCCGGCCACACGGCCCACCTCGACCTTCCCATGGTTGTGTTGCACGGAGGCGTTGCCGGAGGTGCCGGCGAGGCGTAGCTGGCCGTGGTCGCCGCCCAGCACCAGATCACTCGCCATCTCCGGGAGGAGCAGATCCCCGTGGGTGGTGTGCAGGTCCAGCCGCAGGTTCTTCGCTACAAACAGACGAATGTCGAGGCGGTAGGTGGCGTCCTCCCTGCCGCGGGGGAACACGGGGCGCAGCACCAGTCGATCCGGGCCCGGTTCCTGCGTCAGCTGCACCGACTCGGCCGCCGCCCGGGCGCTGTCATCATCGAGAGAGTGAACCGTAAGGTGAACTTCGGCGCGTACGCCGTTGCCGTTGCCGTCGCTGGTGATCACTTCGATTGTGCCACGCGGATTGTGCAGGGCCAACTGTGCGCCTGGTTCGATCGTGGCATCCTCGGTGAAGTCGCGCTCGAACTTGGCGGGGAAGCGTTCCTCGTCTGGCTCGCGGGACTGGCCGAAGGTATCGCGAATGGTCCGTGTCATCTCTTCGATGAAGCCGGGAATGGAGGCCGTCGCCTCCCCCACGATCCGTTCCACATCGGGTGATGCATCACGAATGGCCGTGCGCAGGTGCGGCATGGAAGCACGGACCGTGCGCCGAACGCCCTCGACGCCGCTGCGAATGCTGCTCTCGAGGCCGTCGAAATCGATGGTATTTTTTCTCTGAGGCGCCGAAGTGCGGTCGGACTCGCCAAGGGCGGAGAGCAGGCGTTCGGCGTCATCGACGGTGATTTTTCCATCGGCGAGCATTTCCAGGACCTTCTTGCGTTCCTCGCTCATGTCATTCTCCTCCGAGAAGCTGAACAGCCTCTGCCGAGGTGATTTCACCCCGGTCCAGCCGGTTCAGGATGTCACGTTTCTTTGCTGCTGCCGCCGCTGAGTCACCCGTTGTGGCTTCGACGGTGGCAGGGGTCGCGGATGGGACGGGCGGTGTCGGTGGCGCAGCGGGCAGCCGGGCTGCGTCTTTCTGCCCGGCGCTGGCAGGGCCCAGTTCGCGCACCACATCATCCAGGCGGTGACGCACTGTGCTGTAGGCGACGGCCAGTTCGCGCTCCATCTCCTTCATATTGCCCTTCAGGCGCACGAAGAGTTCGATGAAGGCGAGACTCTCGGGTGAGAGGCGGTCGAAGGCGCTGGGCTGAAACGAGCCCTCCACACGGGTGTGGCACTGCCCGCAGTCCATACGAGTCACCGTAAGGGAGCCGCCACAACCTGGACAATGTTCAATCAATTTCCGCATGGATTCCTCTGAAATACAATATTCGATCGCTATCGAGCATTAATATGTTTGTCATAGAGGATAGTATCAGCAAATTATTGTCACTGGCAAGTAAAAAATGAATCAATTGGTTAAATAATTGATATTTGACTGTGCGACTCGGCAAAATATCTGTCGCTTCGGCGAATGGATCGAGGCCTACCGGTCTGTTTCCCCTGCGTGGCGGGAGGGCTAAGTTAGCCCGGAAACGACCGACTCCACTTCAGCCAGCACAGGCCAATATGAGTGACAGATCCGGCAAAACGGACGAAGAGTGGCGCCAGCAATTGACGGAAGAACAGTATGTCGTGCTGCGGAAAAAGGGCACGGAACCCGCTTTCAGCGGCAAGTACTGGGACCATAAAGGCGTCGGCAGCTACCGCTGCGCCGGCTGTGGCACGGAGTTGTTCACGTCCGAGGGCAAGTATGATTCGCACTGCGGCTGGCCCAGTTTCACGGCGCCGGCTGCGGCGGAGAACGTTGCCGAAGAACAGGATCGCACCCATGGCATGGTGCGCACGGAGGTCCTGTGCTCGTCGTGTGGCGGCCACCTGGGACATGTGTTCCCTGACGGACCGGCGCCTGCGGGCTTGCGCTACTGCATCAACTCGGCGTCCATCGAGTTTGACGACAAGGACGTGGACAAATGACGGATCCGGTGCCCCCTGGTGATCGTTGCGAAGCAGAGGGTGGGAGTCTCTGCGAATGATTCCATCCGTGCACGTTGACACCGTACATCGGGTCTTCGACGACGGGCAGCACAATGCCTTCACGGATCTGACGTTGTTCGGCGGTCGCTACTACCTCTGTTTCCGCAGCTGTCCCGAAGGTCACATGCTGTTCACTACATCAAGCATTCGCATCCTTGTCAGCGACGACGGGGTTTCCGGATGGACTCAGGTCTTTGAATTCCAGGTGGCCCGGCGTGACGTGCGTGATCCACATCTGCTCGTCTTCGACGACAAGCTCTTCGTCTACTCCGGCGCGTGGTTCGTGCCCGATGACGATCGCACTCGTGATCTGAATGATCATCTCGGCTACGCCGCCTGGACCGAGGACGGTACGTCCTGGCTCGGGCCACGCATGCTGGAAGGCACGTACGGCCACTACATCTGGCGCGCCGCAGCCCACGCCGGCACAGCCTATCTATGTGGTCGACGGCGACGAGACTTTGCCCCGCCCCCCCCGGGCGGCGAAGACCGCCGGTTGCTCGAGAGTGTCCTGCTGGCCAGCGACAATGGTCTGACGTGGCGTACGGCGGGCCTGTTCACCGAGGACCACGGCAACGAGACCGCCTTTCAGTTCGACGAGACCGGCACCGTGTGGGCCCTGGCCCGTGGCGACGAAGCCATGGCAGCGCGGCTCTGTCGGTCCGCCGCCCCATATACGCACTGGGAACGAGTCCATCTGGGGAGGAACATCGGTGGCCCGATGCTGGCACGCTGGGGGGCTCGCTGGTTGGTAGCGGGGCGCCGGATGGAGGATGCAGACAACCCTCGCACCGTGCTCTGCCTGCTGGAGGACGACGAACTGCGCGAAGTCGCCGAAGTACCCAGCGGCGGAGATACGTCGTATCCGGGATTCGTGCCGCTGGATGCCAATCGGGGCCTG
>CALFPI010000662.1 GCA_937919035.1 uncultured Gemmatimonadaceae bacterium | reverse complement strand
GCCCGACTTCAGCAGGCTCTCGGCGATCGCATCATCATCAATGGTCATCCGGAGGACCGTTTGCCGAATGCGCTCAACGTCTCGTTCCGCGGGGTGCATGGGGCAGAGTTGCTCGTGGCGCTGCGTGACGTCGCGCTATCATCAGGGGCGGCATGCTCGTCCGGGGCCGACACGCCCTCGCATGTGCTGGCTGCGATGGGGTGTGACGTGACGTTGGCAGCGGCATCCTTACGCTTTGGTCTGGGGCGATCAACGACGGTTGCGGAGGTCGAATGGGCGGCAACACGGGTCATTGACGAAGTTCGCTCTTGCGGGAAGTGAGCCCGTCCCTAGGTTTTTCATTCTCATTCATCCAACTCTGAGCAGGAGAAGATACCATGGCTCTCACATCGAGCCAGCTTCTCGAACAAGTAAAGAAGTCGATCCAAGAGGTCACCCCCGATGAGGTCCGTAGGGGACTGGCGTCCGGTAGCGTCGAGCATCTCGTCGATGTGCGCGAGCGCGACGAGGTGATGGACGGCTATATACCCGGCGCGAAGCTGATTCCACGGGGCTTCCTCGAAATGAATATCGAGGAGGATGTCACCATGGATCGTGGTGAATCCATCGTGCTCTACTGCGCGGGTGGCAACCGTTCGGCCCTGGCGGCACGGGATCTGATCGCTATGGGATACACGAACGTCAGTTCGATGATCGGGGGGATCAAGGGGTGGAAGGAAGCGGGTCTGAAGATTCAGACCGGTGGACTGCTGTCGGAAGAGGACATGCAGCGCTATTCACGCCATCTCATCCTCCCAGAAGTAGGGGAAGAAGGCCAGAAGAAGCTGCTTCAGGGAAAAGTGTTGCTTATCGGCGCGGGCGGGCTCGGTTGCCCCACGGCACTCTATCTGGCAGCTGCCGGCATTGGCAAGATTGGTCTTGTTGACGCGGATGTGGTCGACAAGAGCAACTTGCAGCGTCAGATCCTGTTCGGTCAGAAGGATGTTGGCAGGCCCAAGGTCGAGGCAGCACGAGAGCGTCTACTGGAGCTGAACCCCGGTATCGAAATTGTTGCCCACCATGATCTGATGACGTCATTCAACGCCTTCGACATCATGGCGGACTACGATATCATCGTTAATGGGTGTGATAATTTTCCTACCCGGTACCTGATCAATGACGCGGCGGTCCTGACGGGCAAACCCGTTGTCGATGGCAGCATCTTCCGCTTCGAAGGGCAGGCCACGGTCTACCATCCTGCTGCTGGTGGGCCCTGCTACCGCTGCCTCTATCCCGAACCGCCGCCTCCGGGCGAGGTGCCCAGTTGTTCGGAGGGTGGAGTTCTCGGTGTGCTGCCTGGTACTGTGGGTCTCATACAGGCGACGGAGGTCGTCAAGCTGGTACTCGGCAAGGGTGACTCACTGGTGGGGCGATTGGTACTGTATGATGCCCTCGACATGAAGTTTCGCGAGGTCAAGCTGCGGCGCAACGCAGAATGCCCTGTGTGTGGTGATGCGCCCACGGTAACAACACTGATCGACTACGAGCAGTTCTGTGGTCTTCCAGGGCACGCCGAAGCTGCCGGCTGAGGCTGATTCAGCAATATGACAGAAAGGGCGACCACCGATTGGTGGTCGTCCTTTGTTCGTTGAACGATAACAGGAACCATGTGAGTCCATCTCTTCTTATACCACTTGACGACGAATCAGATCGCGATCCGACATTGGATCTGGCGGCTCTGTTCGGCAATGATCACCCTATCGAGATCGAACTCGGCTTTGGCAAGGGACGCTATCTGCTGGATGCAGCCCAGCGCCGGAGCGATCACAACTTTGTGGGTGTCGAGGTCGCTGGAAAATACCTGCGCCTGACTCAGGACCGGGCCCGGCGACGGGGGCTGTCAAATATTCGCTTCGTTCACGGTGACGCCCGGGAATTCGTCGAGTTCTTCGTGCCCGGAGCGTCCATCAGGACGCTGCACGTCTATTTCGCTGATCCTTGGCCAAAAACCAAGCATCACAAGCGCAGACTGCTGGAGGCGGAGTTCTTCGAGGAGGCACTACGAGTCCTCGAACCGGCAGGTAGAATGTGGATTGCCACGGACCACGATGATTACTACGAAGCTATTCTTGAGGCGCTCAAGCCCTCCGCGGACCGCTTCAATCTTGTCGAGCCCGTCTGGGACGGAGTGACGACGAACTATGAAGACAAGTTCGTCCGGCGGGGTAGCACCATCCACCGGCGAGTCCTCGAAAAGCGCTGAGAGTCCCGCTCCAGCGAGCCTGCAGGAACCTGCGGGCAGAGTTCACACCACTTCACACCACCAGCCCTGCAGAAGCCCGGTTTCAAAGGATATCCGAGCCTCCCGATCATTCTTTGTGGGGCCGATTTTGTAATACAGATTTTCTTCTCCAGATTACCTGTCCTGCTCTCTGAAAACCTCCGTCGTATTGATGTAACATTCTGTTAATAAATACTTTATATATATTTATAACGAATTCGTAGAGTGGCATCGTTTTCCCTTGACATGCCTGCGTGCCTGATGGTATAATATCTCGTGGTGGAAAATGGTGGATAGGGGTGTTTTCTGGGGGATTGGCCCTGAGATGCACCCGATGACCCTTCCTCCTCTCGAATTGGACCCAGGTTTTGGTGACGCAGTTTCTCGGCGAGTATGAAGTCCCTGTGGATGACAAAGGGAGAATCTTCCTGCCGGCAGAACTGCGTCGCAATCTCGAGCCAGAAGCGGACGACACACTCATTGTGATTCGTGGCCTGGATGGTTGTCTGACCGCCCATCCGCGCAATGCCTGGGCGCAGATTGCCGAGCGGATGCTGCGACTGCCACAAACCGAACAGAAAGTGCGGCTCTACTACCGGGGAACACTGTCTCAGGCGGCGGAAGTGAAGCTGGATCGTCAGGGGCGTGCCTCGGTGCCACGCAAGCTGTTGGAACGCGCCGGGATCACCGATCGCATGGTGGTGATCGGTGCTCTCGATCGGCTGGAATTCTGGAATCCGGCGGCCTGGCAGATTTGCCTGGCACAGGCGGAGGATTCCCTGGAAGAGGTGGCAGAAACTCTCGCTTTGTAGAGGGACTGTCACCCACGAATGGGAAGGTCGACTGTATGGAAACGGACCTTCCGTATCACGTACCCGTTATGGCCCATGAAGTGGTCACGGGCCTCGTCGGCGATGGCGACGGGTTGTATGTCGATGTAACGACCGGAGGCGGAGGGCACAGCGAGGCCATCCTTCTGGCACTGGGGTCATCAGGTCATCTGTTGGCTTGTGATCGAGATTCGGCGGCTATGAACGAGGCGGGCCGCCGACTCGCCCCGCACCGCGGGCGGGTGACCTTTCTCCAGTGCGCGTTCTCCTCCCTCACCCGGTCGGCGGCCCCGCTTCTGCGGCAGCTCTCACAGGACAGACCTGAATGGGCTGCCGCAAGCGGGGTGCTTTTTGATCTGGGTGTCAGTTCGCATCAGATCGATGCATCTGAGCGTGGATTCAGTTACCACCGGGACGGTCCTCTGGATATGCGCATGGATCGCGGTGCTGGGGTGCCTGCGGGCCAGCTGTTGGCGCAGATACAGGAGACCGACCTGGTGGGGCTGATATGGAAGTACGGCGAGGAAAGAGGGGCGCGACGGATCGCCAACAGCATCTGCCGGGCGCGCGACGCAGGCGAACTGAATTCCACGGCGGACCTCACAAGGGCGATTGAGGTAACGAGACCGCAGATGCCGAACAAGACTCTTGCGCGCGTGTTTCAGGCTCTGCGCATCGCCGTCAACGATGAACTGGGTGAACTGGAACGCGGACTCGATGCAGCGATCGCCGTGCTGGGCACGGGCGGTCGGATTGCCGTTATCGCGTATCACTCCCTCGAAGACCGGATCGTCAAACAAAAGATGGCGCAGTTAGCCAAAGGATGTGTATGTCCACCATCCCTGCCGATCTGCGCCTGTGGTCTGTTGCCCACATTTCGCCCCGTTGGCAAAAGGCAGAGCGCCAGTGCTGCAGAAACCGCAGCCAACCCTCGGGCTCGAAGTGCTTCCTTGCGCATCTACGAAAAGCTTGGAGAGTTGCCCCGGTGAACTGGATCATTGGCGACTGGCTGCGAATTCTCGTCATCGCAGGACTGGTGTGTGCTACCACCGGCTACGTCTGGGTCAAGGTGCAGATCTCCGAGGCTGCCATGGGTATCGCCCAGGCACGTGAGGTGTCTGTGACGCTGCGTGAGGAGCACGCAAAGCTCGAGGCGGCGGTGGATATGGCTCAACGCCCCGGTCTGGTCCGCGGTCGAGCTGTCCGTGAGTTGCACATGGTTGATGCGACGACACAAACGATGTCGGAGTTGATGGTTGGAGGTATCGATGGCTGACGGGGCCCGAGGGGATCACGCGGAGTCGCGGGCGGCTGCAGTACGCCGTCTTCGCTGGGTTCTTTTGGGGGGCGCGGCGATGTGGATTGTGGCCATGGGACGCCTCGTACAGGTTCAGGGCATCGATCGCCACTACTACGCGGATCGGGCCCGGGCACAGCACGAGAGACTGGAAGTTCTGAGCGCCCGACGTGGCGAAATCCTGGATCGGGCCGGACGCGAACTGGCCCTCGATGTAGCCTCTGTATCATTCTACGGCCACCCCGCCGAGGTCCGCGATCGGTCCGGCGCGGCACGACACTTTGCCAATCTCAGTGGGCGCTCGGTGGCGGAGTTGACCCGACAGCTCAACTCCGATCGCCCCTTTGTTTATCTGCTGCGCCAGACCAGCGACGAGGACCTCGAACGAGCTCGCGCTGAGAATTTCCAGGGCGTCTTTGAGCAGAAGGAAGTGCGTCGCTTCTATCCGTATGGCCACCTGGCCGGGCAACTTCTCGGATTTACCAACATCGATAATGAAGGGCGCGAGGGTGTCGAACTCGCTCTCAACGAATTGCTTGCCGAAGAGCCTGGTGCAGCGCGGTCCTTCGTCGACAGTCGTGGCCGGTTTTTGCCGGATCGCTCTGAGGCGACAGCCCCCGCCCGACCTGGGGCCAGTGTGCGTCTCACGATTGACGCGGTCATGCAGGAAATTCTCGAGGAGGAGTTGGCTCGAGCGGTTGCTGAGAGTGGTGCCGAGAGCGCCCTTGGCATCATCTCTGATCCGATAACGGGTGACATCCTTGCACTCGGAAGTGTGCCTCTCTTCGATCCGAATCGTCCCGGCGATTCACCCGCTTTCCACCGTCGAAACCGATTGATAACCGATCCATTTGAACCCGGATCAACACTCAAGCCGATCACCATGGCAGCCGTCCTCGATGGGCGTCACGTCTCGACCGACACCATTGTGTTCTGCGAGCAGGGCGCCATGGAGTTGGCAACGGGTGATACCTTGCGAGATACGAAGCCACACGGCTGGTTGACGGCCTCTGAAGTCATGACGAATTCGAGCAATATCGGCATGGTCAAATTGGCGCGGACGCTCCGGCGCGCGGAGCTCTACGAAGCACTTCGGGCCTTCGGTTTCGGCACCCGTACGGGTACGGGATTGCCGGCCGAGAGCGCCGGCCTGTTGCACCCGGCGCAGGAGTGGTCGGAGCGCTCCCTGGCTACGATTGCCATCGGACAGGAGATCAGCGTCACGGCTGTGCAGCTTGTGCAAGCCTTTGGTGCCATTGCCAATGGCGGGCAGTTGATGGCGCCCCGGTTGCTGGCTGAGATCCGTGGCGCCAATGGTGAAGTGCTGCGACGTACCGAGCCGCAGAGTGTGCGCCGTGTGATTTCCGCAGAGACGGCAGTGATTTTGCAGCAAATGCTTCGAGGCGTCGTGCGCGACGGAACCGGTCGCAATGCTGCCATAGAGGGCATTGATGTGGCGGGAAAGACGGGAACGGCACAACGTGCCCGGCCGGGCGGCGGCGGCTATGCCGATGATGAATATGTCTCATCTTTCATCGGCTTCCTCCAGGCTCCGGGTGGGGCCCACTACATCGGGCTCGTTGTCGTCGAGAACCCGCGCATTGGCAAGTATGGTGGGACTGTCGCGGCACCGCCGTTCCGGCGTGCGATGGAGCGCATCCTGGCTCTTGACGGATCGCCGAGTGCTGGGCCTGTGGTCGCCCTTGATGCTGCACATACGCCGCCATCCCAGGAAACAGTTCCGGACCTGCGGGGCCTGCCGCTGGCGCGGGCTCGAGTGCAGGCAGCACGTCGGGGGCTGACTCTGCATCTGCAAGGGCAGGGACCGCTGGTGGTCTCTCAGGACCCGTCTCCGACCGCCGGAGGATCGGGGTCTGTGATTGTCTGTCGTCTTGGTTCAGCCGATGATGTGCCTCCCTCGATGCCGTCCCGCCGAACACCATTGCGTCAGGCTGTGCTGATGCGCAAGCTCGGCGCGCGCCAGCAGTTTGCGGCGTTGTCGCCGTGACCGTGGAAACACGGGCCGATATCGCACAATGAATCTGCGCACTCTTCTTGAGAACCAGGTCCTGCTGTCGGTGACGGGCTCTCTTGAGCTGTCCGTTGACAGCATCATCTCCGACTCGCGCCAGGCCAGCCATGGTGCCCTGTTTGTCGCCATTCGAGGCGGCCAGGAACAGGACCGGCACGCTTTTGTTGCTGACGCCGTCCGGGGCGGCGCGACAGCGGCGCTCGTGGAGGACGGCAGCGTTGATGCCGGAACGGCGACGAAGATCGTTGTGGCAGATACGCGCCGGGCGCTTGCCTGCGTGGCGTCCCGATTCCACGGCGATCCGTCCAGGGATCTGCTTTGTGTCGGCGTGACGGGCACCAATGGCAAGTCGACGACTGCGACGATCATTCGGCAGATCCTGTCCACGTCTTCAGGGCCGAGTGCGTATCTGGGAACTCTGGGCTTCGCTTGTGGAGAGCAGGTCGAAGCGGTCGCCAACACCACCCCGGAAGCCGAGCAACTGCACGCCCTGCTGGCGCGTGCACGCCAGGCTGGATGTCGATCGATGGTGATGGAGGTCTCCTCTCATGGTCTGTCTCTCGAGCGTGTATACGGAATTGAATTCGCCGCGGCTGTGTTCACCAATCTGACGCGGGATCATCTCGATTTTCATGGCTCCGAAGAAGAGTATTTCGCTGCCAAGAGCTTGTTGTTCCGGCATCTGCTACCCACCGCGTCCGCCGTGTTGAATGCCGACGATCCGAGGTCGAAAAAACTGGCGGAGCTGACCAAGGCGCGGGTCTGGACATATGGTGCCTGCAATGCCGATGTGACTTTGCAGGACGTCCGTCTGGCACCGGATCGAACCTACCTGAAACTGGCAACTCCCGATGGTGTTTTTGACTGCGATTCAGCATTGACGGGACGGTTTAATAGCTCTAACGTTGTGGCCGCCGTGACGACCGGTTTGGCTCTGGGAATCGGGCCGGATGAGATTCGTCGTGGACTGGCGGCCGTGCAGGGGATCCCGGGTCGTTTTGAGCGCATCGACGAGGGTCAACCGTTCTTGGTGATCGTCGATTACGCACACACGCCAGCGGGCTTGGAGACGGTATTACAAGCGGCGCGGGAATTGACTTCTGGACAGCTGATTTGCGTCTTTGGTTGTGGTGGGGATCGGGATACCGGAAAGCGACCCATGATGGGGCGAATCGCTGAAACTCTGGCGGATCGCGTCTACCTGACTTCGGACAATCCGAGGAATGAACAGCCGCACCAGATCATCGATCAGATCGCTGCCGGAATGCAGGCTGCGGAGGGTGTCATTGCCGAGCCTGATCGAGCTGCAGCGATTCATGCCGCCTTGAGTTCTGCGGACGCCGGAGATGTTGTCGTCATCGCCGGTAAGGGTGACGAGCCGTATCAGATTCTCGATGCTGGCTGCGTTGTGCCCTTTGATGATCGCGTGGTTGCGCGCCAGGCATTGCGCAGCTAGTGGCAGCGGGACCGACTCAGACGGTTGAGCAGCCCGGTGGGTGGCAGGGGATTGATCTTGATTGCGTGAGGCGTTGGTCGCGTGCCGAGTGGCTCGGTAGCAACGATTCGCGGTCGGTGTTGGCATCCGGTGTCTCGACTGACACGCGGACACTGGCGCCCGGACAGGTTTTTGTTGCCCTGCGAGGCGAGATTTTTGACGGTCACGCGCACATAGCGGCGGCCTTCGACGCTGGCGCGAGCGCCGCCATCGTCGAACGCAGCAAGTGCGACCGTGACGTGACGGGGCACACATTCCCCGGACCGATATTGGTGGTAGATTCGCCGTTACTGGCTCTCGGACGTCTGGCCCGGCACTACCGTCGACGATTTGCTATTCCTGTCGTTGCCGTCGTGGGGTCGGCAGGCAAGACGACGGCGAAAGAAATGATCGCCGCAGTTCTTGGCTCAAAGTTCAGTGTCCTGTCGACGCCGAACAACGAGAACAACGAAATCGGTGTCCCCCGAACGATTCTGGGGTTGACGCCTGAGCATGGCGCTGCCGTCATCGAGATGGGAGCGCGACAGGTGGGTGATATCGCTTACCTTTGCCGCATTGCACAACCAACTATAGGTGTGCTGCTCAACATCGGTACGGCACACCTGGAGGTATTTGGATCTGTAGAGAGAGTGGCCAAGGCCAAAGGGGAGCTCCTGGACTTTATCGTAGATGAGTCTTACGTGGCTCTCGTTAACGCTGACGACTGTGTCATTGCCGGGGAGGCTATGAGGACAAAGGGGAGACTCCTCGGCTTCGGTTGGACGCGTGAGGGCCATTTCAGTGGGGAGGGACTTGTCCTCGACCAGGAGGGCTGCGGCCACTTCTCTCTACAGTATACCTCCTTCCAAATTCGTGTTCCCGGGCGCCACAACGCCCACAACGCACTGGCCGCCGCCTCGGTGGCCAGTGTGTGTGGCATCAGCACCGTCGCAGCAGCGACGGTGCTGGCTGATTTCGAGCCTGTCGCCATGCGCTCCGAAATCTTGCGAAAAGCCGGATTCCGTGTTATCAATGATTGCTACAATGCCAACCCTGGTTCTGTTCGGGCTGCCCTCGACTTGATGGGCGAGATGTCGGCCGAGGGCAGGCGTATCGCCGTACTTGGGGATATGCTGGAGCTGGGTTGCCAGGCACCAATGCTACACGCAGAAATTGGTCGTTACGCTGCCGAACGTGCCAATATCGTGCTGGCCACGGGACCACTGAGTGTCAACACGGTGCGTGGTGCGCACGAAGCAGGCATGAATTCCGGGCGAGCTGAACACTTTGCTGACCGCGACTCCCTGACGCGGCAGTTGAAGAGCTTGGTCCGATCCGGCGACATCGTATTGGTCAAAGCGTCACGAGGCATGGCTTTGGAACAAATCGTGACGGCTTTGTAGCAGGAAACCGCCTCCCCAGGCGGTCTATGAACACCATCCTGCCACCCCCGGCATGATGGGCTGACCCTTTTGTTAAACGGAATCGGGCCTCCCACGGTCTGATTTTTCGAATGGTGCAGAGCGTCCGCGGTGTGATCCGCGGTTTGCCGTCGCCAACCCCTTTGTGCTCCCGCCGGTACTACTAGGCAATGTCCAGCACCGCAGAACGGGCCGCACGTCAGGTCCTGCTCATCACCGTCATCCTTGTAGGGATCGGCGTTGTCATGGTTTACAGTTCGAGTTCTGCAATGGCAGGCACGCGCTTCGAGGATTCAGGTTTCTTCCTCCAGCGCCAGATTCTGCGTGCCGGGCTGGGGCTGGTGATCATGTTCGCTCTGTCTCGTGTACCCGTGCGTCTGTGGCGATCCCTGGCGCGCCCGTTGCTGCTGTGCGGCGTCAGCCTGCTGGTCCTTGTGCTGATCTTTGGCGAGGGGCGTGGGGCGCAACGATGGCTGCCCTTTCGTCTCCCAGCGCTGACGACGCTGACGTTTCAACCCTCTGAGTTCGTCAAGTTGATCTTGGTGCTGTACCTGGCCGACGTGTTGTCGCGCAAGGAGGGAGAAATGGCGGATTGGAAGGGAGGGCTGGTGCCGCGACTGGTGATTGTTGGCCTGGTTCTGGTCCTCATCGTCCTGCAGCCAGATCTGGGCACGTCTCTGGCGATCGGTGCGGTCTCTCTGATCATGCTCTGGCTTGGCGGCGCCGGCACGGTGCATCTGGCGGGGGCGTGTGGCTTTGGTGGTGTTGTGGCGCTGGTATCGGTGTTGTCATCCCCGTATCAGATGCAGCGGATTCTGACCTTCGTTGGCGAGCCGGATCCACAGGGAGCCGGTTTTCAGGTGTCTCAGGCTTTGATCGCCCTTGGCAGCGGTGGCTTCTTCGGTGTCGGTCTTGGTAACAGCATGCAGAAGCACTACCTGCCCGAATCGCACACAGATTTTGTCTTTGCCTTTGCCGGGGAAGAGTTGGGCCTGTTTGGCACAATCAGTGTGATCGCCCTGTTCGTCGCTCTTGGCGTCCATGGATACCGCATCGCCACGCAGGCCGCCACCTATCACGGTTTCCTGCTGGCTTCTGGGATCACGGTCATGGTCGGCACCTATGCCTTGCTCAACGTTGGTGTTGCCACAGGCCTGATGCCGACAACAGGCCTGCCGCTGCCGTTCATCAGCTATGGGGGTTCGTCGTTGCTGTGGAATCTGAGTGGCATCGGCATTCTCGCCGCTGTGGCTCGAGAGCGGGGCGACGAGCGTGCAGAAGCCCGAGGGTTGGCGCGAGATCTGGTTGGGGATCGACGGCGAGTCGGCAACTCACCTGGCGCGGTCAGCGGCTGGATCCCACCGTCGGCATCGGCATCGAACCGATGACGATGGTTGCCCGAGACACATCCTTGCGGCAAACACCTGCGGTTGGACCTCTCGGTCCCGGCGTGCAACGTGTCCATATGGTGGGCATCGGCGGTGCGGGCATGGAGGGACTGTCGCGCCTGCTGGCGGCGAAAGGATATCGAATCACCGGTTCGGATACGGTCGATGGCCCCGTGATCGAGGCGTTGCGAGACATGGGCATCGCCGTGTTTCACGGGCACGACGAAGCCCACGCTCGGGGTGCAGATGTACTGATCTACTCCGCGGCAGTGCCGGTATCCAATGTGGAGCGGCAGGCAGCAGTTCGCGCCGGCATTCCACAACTGCGACGGGCCGAAGTCCTGGGTATGCTCAGTGGCGAGCTGGACACCATCTCCGTTGCTGGCACGCATGGCAAAACGACGACGGCAAGCCTGCTTGCTGCAGTTCTACACGCAGCCGCCCGTAAGCCCACAATCCTGGTAGGTGGATGGGTCAACGGCTGCACGCAGACCGTTCATGGTACCGAGGCGCTGTTGCTCGTTGAAGCGGACGAATACGATCGCAGTTTCCTCGAGCTGGAATCGTGGCTGGCGATTGTGACGAACATCGAAGCAGAACACCTGGACTGCTATGCCGACGAAGCAGAACTCGTGGAGGCATTTGTCACGTTCCTGCAGCAGACGCGCACCGACGGGAGTATCGTCATCAACGGCGACGGTCCTCTGTGTCGCCAGGTGGCAGAACGCCTCGCGTCGTCGCCCGCCCGTGCACGAGTGATCACTTTCGGTTTCGCGGAGAGCTGCGATGTGCGCGCGACCAACATCATTTCCGGCCCTCATGGGACTTCCTTTGATTGCCACGATTCGTCCTCGCAGCGACGCATACAGTTGCGCATCCCCGGACGACACAACGTTGCCAATGCGTTGGCTGCTGTCGCCGCCGCGAGCCTGTTGAGAGTCGATCCGGACGTGTGCTCCGAAGCACTGTCCTGTTTTGCTGGCGTCGATCGGCGATTCCAGGACTATGGGCAGGTCCATGGTGTGCGGGTGATCGATGACTACGCGCACCACCCGACAGAAGTGGCAGCGACACTTGCCGCCGCCAGAGAGCAGATGGGAGGGGGGCGGCTGGTCGCTGTCCTGCAGCCTCATACATACTCTCGCACGCGGCAGTTCCATGCCGAATTCGCCCACGCCCTCGATGCTGCGGACCGCAGTTGGGTGACCTCAGTCTACGCTGCTCGTGAACAGCTCGAGGACGGTTTGCAGAGTGATGTCATCGTCGCGGGCCAGAAGATCGGCGCCCATGCGTTGTGGGAAGCCGATGTTGAAAAGGCACTTGCTGCCGCGCTGGACAGCTGTGTGGCCGGCGACTGGCTTGTTGTCATGGGCGCTGGGGACATCGGTTCGCGACTCCAGGTCTTGTTGCAGGAGCGCAGGGCCTGATGGTTCGACTGAAGGGAAACAAGCCGCGCAAGCCCACCATGGCAGCCCGCCCCGTTGAAGGTCCGACAAACCGCAGGCGACATATCTTGCTGGCTACGGCTGTGCTGGCCAGCGCCGCTCTCTCTTTCGGATTCCTGCAGGCGGAGCGAACAGCAACTGCGTCATCCCAGTTCCGCGTGGCCGCCCTGGAGGTGCGTGGTCTGCGCCTGCTCACGGGCGATGAGGTGTTGCAGCAGAGCGGCGTAGTGGTAGGTGATGGCTTGTTCGATATCGATCTGGATGCTGTAGCCGAACGCCTGAACCATCTCGTCTGGGTGCGCGCGGCGCGCGTTGAACGCAAACCGCCTGATCGGCTGATCGTGCATCTGGAAGAACGTCGGCGTGTCGCCTGGATCGAGTACCACCAGCGTCAGCATGGTATCGATGTCGATGGTGTGCTGCTGCCGCCCAACCGGCTGTTGAGTGAAGGCATCGCCGATCTGGACCTGCCGGTGTTGCGCGTCCCGGTGCCGGGTGACTCACTCGTCGTGGGCCAGGTCGTGGCGGACAGTTCCGTACAGCGTCTGTTGGCGTGGTGGAGCCAGGCTCGTGAGGTCGCGCCGGAACTCGTGGGCGATATCTCAGAGTTCGAGACCTATGACAACGATGCTCTCGTCCTGCGTCTGGTGGCTGATAATCTTGAGGTCCGCCTGCCTTTCGGTCGGGTGCGTGAGCGGCTGGCAACATTGCGTGAGGTCCTTGGTCGAGTCTACAGTGAGTGCCCCAATCCTGTCTATGTCGACTTGCGGTTCGCCGGGCAAGCCGTCGTCGGTCGGCAGCCAGCGGCGACGATGATGGCTCCCAAGCGGGAAACGGGCAGGAACAAGAAGATTGGCTCCTCAGCCGATTCGGAGGGTGCGCGCCATGGTTGACGGTTCGGGGATCTTCGTCGGTCTCGATCTTGGGACAACCAAGATCTGCGCTGTCATCGCCGAAGTGGCGCTCGACGGGAAGTGGCGGATCATTGGTGTCGGCACAGCGCCATCAGAGGGGCTGCGGCGCGGTGTCGTTGTTGATGTGGGCAAGACCGTGCAGTCGATCTCACGCGCTGTAGGCGAGGCTCAGACAGCGGCAGGCGTCGACGTGCGGAGTGTGTATGTCGGAGTTGCCGGCGAGCATATCGGCAGCCTGGACAGCACCGGTGCCGTCGCTGTCGCTGGCGAGCGCCACGAAATCAGTGTTGATGATCGTGCGCGCGCCATCGCCGCCGCGCGCACCGTGGCCATTCCCTTCGACCGCGAAGTACTGCAAGTGTTGCCGCAGGAATTTGCCGTGGATGACCAGCGCAAGATCCGCGATCCCGTTGGCATGTTTGGCGTCCGTCTCGAGGCCAGTGTGCACATCGTCACGGGTGCCGTCACCTCGGTCCAGAACGTGTGCAAGAGTGTGCAACGAGCCGGTCTCGAGGTGGCGGACATCGTCCTCGAACCGCTCGCCTCCAGCCGCGCTGTGCTGACGGAGGACGAGAAAGAGATGGGTGTCTGCCTGATTGATGTCGGTGGCGGTACGACGGATGTCGCTCTGTTCTGTCAGGGCAGCGTGCGCAAAACGGCCGTCATAGGGGTGGGGGGGCAGAGTGTAACAAGCGATATCGCCATCTGCCTGCGC
>CALFPI010000661.1 GCA_937919035.1 uncultured Gemmatimonadaceae bacterium | reverse complement strand
GGCCCCGGGCGATGCGGGCGTAGCCCGCGCGCACGGTCTGATGGACGGACTGCCTGTTCGATTCCTCTGCAACAGGATCCGGGCAACCGTCGTCGCTGCAACACGAACGCGTGGCAACTGCGGAAGGGCTGGAAGCAGGCATGTCCAAGTCTCCTGAAAGAGGTATGACTCTGAACATACGTTAATACGTATATACGGCAATACGTATTTATATAGCGCTGACAGTCAGTTGCGGGACATTTCGAAGAGGGCCACGCCAAAGTGCTCACGAATGCGCTCCAGGGCGCCATTGCGCAACTGGCGAATGCGCTCGCGGGTGAGTCCCAGTCGCTGTCCGATGGCTTCCAGTGTCATCGGTGGGAACCCGTCAAAGCCGTAGTGACAGCGGATGATCTGTTGTTCACGCTCATCGAGAATATCGAGACAGCGGAGCACGAGATCGCCCTGTTCACTGGCCTCAATCTGTTCGTCCACCGGTGGATCTGATGTGGCGTAGATCGACAGCACGTCAGTATCCTGCTCGCCCGGATACAGGGCCCGATCCAGGCGGACCTCGGGAGCTGCAACTTCCAGGGCGCGGCGCACGCGGATCTGCGTGTAACCGGCCTCGGCGGCGATCTCGGCGTCCGTGGGTACTCGCCCCAGTGCCTGGGTCATACGGGCCAGGACACCGTCGACGGTCTTCAGATCTTCGAGGCGGTTGGAGGGGGCCGTCACCATACGCCGCCGTCGGGTCGTGGAACGCAGGATGGACTGGCGGATCCACCAGACGGCGTAGGTGATGAAGCGGAAACCGCGTTCTTCATCGAATCGCAGAGCCGCCTCCATCAACCCCATATTGCCGTCGGAGATCAATTCGCTCAGAGGTTGTCCGGAGGCCTGGAATTCACGGGCGACGGATACCACGAAGCGGACATTGGCCGATACAAGTTCGCGCAGGGCTTCGGTGTCCCCTCCACGAGCCCGACGTACGAGGGCGATCTCTTCCTCGTGCGAAATCGGTGTGCAGTCGCGGATGTCGTGCCAGTAGGTGTCGAGGACCCGGGAGGGTATGGCAGTCACGGTCATCTCCTTTCGAGTGTGGGTTCATACTCACATTAGCATCTTTCGTGCCGCTGTTTCTCTCCCTGAAAGAGGCAGAATTCGATCCTTGATTGGGACACATATGTCTCTATGTGCGACACTGTCTCAGCATGTGAGGGCAGGTTGTCCCACCTGATTGCCCGATGATCACCTGGATGAGAAGCATCGGCATGAGCCAGAGAGAAGTGTTCAACCGGTGTCGAGGATGACCCCTCGAGGATGTTGCACATGGCCATGAGGGCGGTGACTGCATCTGCGCGCCAGGCCCTGGAACAGCGGGACAAAATGCCCCGTATGCAACAGAACTGTCCCGAAGGCACCGATCTGTCAGAATAACAACTAGTTATGACAGACCATCGGAGTCGAAGATGGGGCTGGATGCTTCCACGACAGCTGTCGGGTGTGGCGCAGTAGAGAGATCGCAACCTATTGTTAAAAAGATAGTTATGGGTACTTTCCCAGGTCGATATGGCAATGGTACACATCTTGCGACCTGTGAATCTGAACTTCCGTCTGAGATATCCACCCGGAGACCCTGTCTTGCGCAAAAGTCTGCTGTTGTTAACCGCCCTGCTTCATGCAACAGGATTGGCCCTGGCGGCGGCTGAGCCGGTGCTGCAACCGGAGCAGTTGGTCGCCGAAGCCCTGGCCAACAACCCGAGCCTCGCAGCACTGCGCAGTCGAGTAGAGGCGTCGCAGGAACGAATCCCCCAGGCAGGGGCCCTCATGGACCCGATGCTGCGCTTTGAACTGAGCAACGTGCCCATCAGCGATTTCGATTTTGCTTCGACGCCAATGTCCGGCAAGCAGGTCATGCTGAGCCAGCGATTTCCCTGGTGGGGCACGCGGGCCGCCCGCGAACAGATGGCCCGCCATGAAGCCGGTGCGATGGCAGCCACCTACGATGATCGCCTGCTGGTCGTGGCCAATATGGTACGACAGGCCTACTACTCCCTGGCGTTTGTCGATCGCGCGACGGATATCACCATTGAGAACCAGCGACTGCTGGCGGAATTCGTCCGTATCGCCCAGACGAAGTACGCCGTCGGTCGGGGCCTGCAACAAGATGTTCTGCGAGCCCAGGTGACCCTGTCAGGTGTTGATGATCGGCTCATCGTTCTGCGGCAGCAGCGCGGCAATCTCGAGGCACGGCTCAACACCGTGCTCAACCGGTCGACGCAGTCGCCCGTGGGCCCGACGGGGGACGTGACCATGACGCCTTTCGACGTTTCGGTGGATACGTTGCTACAACTGGCGCTGGCCAATCGTCCCGCCTTGCGCGCCATCGACCAGACCCGCCAGCGCTGGGAGGCGGCGAGCGTGCTGGCCGACCGTCAGCGGCGTCCGGATATCGACGTGATCGCCGGCTATCGGCAACGTGATGACATGCCCATGGACGCCGTCCAGGGCAGCGATTTCATCACCCTGGGTTTCAGTATCAATCTGCCGATCTACCAGGATCGCAGACAGGATCGGCAGCAGGCCGAGGCCGACGCTCAGGTGCGCGCCGCAGGGGCGGACCGGGAGGCTCTGACACAGCAGATCCACGGAACCATCCAGCAGTTGGTGGTAGATGCCAGGGCGCATCGAGACCGGTCACAACTGTTGCGCACCGCCATCATTCCCCAGGCCGACCAATCGCTGTCATCCTCACTGGCCGGCTACGAGGTGGACAAGGTCGACTTCCTCAACCTGCTCAACGCCCAGGTCACTCTGTTCAACTACGAGATCGACGTGTATCGCCACATCACCGAGTTCGAGAAAACCCTGGCCGACCTCGAAGCTGTCATCGGCCAGGCCATCACCGTCCGGTAAGGATCCTGTCATGTGGAAGTATGGAATTGCAGTTGTCGTCGTCCTGCTCGCCGGTATCGGTATCGGCACGCAACTGTCCGGTCCTCCTGAGGGCGTAGCACAAGAGGCTACGGCGACAACATATCGTTGTCCGATGCACCCCACGGTGATCTCGGATCAACCGGGCGAATGCCCGATCTGCGGCATGGCCATGGTCGCCGATCAGCCCGCAGCCACCACCACCGGTCCGGCGGGCGAGCGGAAGATTGCGTACTGGCGCGCGCCGATGGATGCAAACTACACCGCAGAGGGTCCTGGCAAGTCACCCATGGGTATGGATCTCATCCCCGTGTATGAAGATGAACTATCGCAGAGTGGCACGGTGACGATCGACCCGGTGACGGTGCAGAACATCGGGGTGCGGACGGCGACGGTTTTGCGTCGTCCGCTGGACCGTATTGTGCGGACCGTCGGCCGCGTCGACTACGATGAGACACGTATAAGCGATGTGAACACCAAGATCGCCGGTTGGGTGGAGAAACTATATGTCGACTTCACCGGTCAGCAGGTGACCAAGGGCCAGCCTCTGCTCGACATCTACAGCCCCGAGCTGGTCGCCGCCCAGGAGGAGTATCTCATAGCCCTTGACTACCACCGGCGACTGCAGCTGAGTGCGGCGGACAATGTCATACGTGGTGCGCGCGATCTGCTGAGCGCAGCCGGGCAGCGCTTGCGCTACTGGGACATAACAGCCGACCAGATCGCCGAGTTGGAAGGATCGCAGATGGTGCGTCGGACGATGACCATTCATTCGCCGCAGCAGGGCATTGTCACGCACAAGTCGATCTTCGACGGTCAGTACGTCAAGTCAGGTGAGCACCTGTATCGTATCGCCGAGTTGTCGACCGTCTGGGTGCACGCCGACATCTACGAGTACGAGTTGCCGTCGATCAGGACGGGTCAGCAGGCGAAGGTGACCCTGTCCTATCTGCCCGGAAAGGTGTTCAGTGGCAGGATCGACTACATCGATCCGTATCTCGATGCCAAGACGCGGACCGCCACGGCGAGGATCATTCTCGACAATCCGGTGGGCGAACTGAAACCAGGCATGTATGCCGAGGTCGAAGTCGAATCACGGGTTTCAGAGGATGCCGTCGTTGTGCCGGTGCAGGCGATCATCCACTCCGGCAAGCGCCACGTGGCAATCGTCAGTCTCGGCGAGGGGCGCTTCCAACCACGAGATATCGAGATCGGTGTCGAGACGGACGGGCAGTATCAGGTGCTGAAGGGGCTGCGCGAGGGCGAAACCATCGTGACCTCATCGCAGTTCCTTATCGATTCCGAGAGCAACCTGAAGGCGGCCGTGTCCGACATGCGGGGTTCCGACGACGACAGGCCGGAGGCCACGACCGAAGACCCAGCTGGCGAGGGCGAAAGTGCCATGTCGCCCGCGCCAGAAGAGGACGAGCACGCCGGCCATCAGCACTAGACCGGGCACCGACCGGTACGGATCAGAGCCGCAACAAGAGACACGCGTCGACACAGAGGGGACGGCATGCTCAATCGCATTATCGAGACCTGCATCAACAACAGGTTCATGACTCTACTGGTGACGGCGATGGTTATCGCCGGCGGCGTCTGGTCCATGCTCCATACTCCCCTTGATGCCATTCCCGATCTGTCCGACGTGCAGGTGATCATCTTCACCGAGTATCCCGGGCAGGCGCCGCAGGTCGTCGAAGACCAGGTGACCTACCCGCTGACGACGGCCATGCTCGGCGTGCCTTTCGCCAAGGTCGTGCGCGGCTATTCGTTCTTCGGCCTGTCCTTTGTCTACGTCATCTTTGATGATGGTACCGACATGTACTGGGCCCGCAGCCGTGTGCTCGAATATCTCAATTTCGTCAGTGGCAGGTTGCCGAAAGGGGTAACTCCCAGTCTGGGTCCCGACGCCACCGGTGTAGGGTGGGTCTATGAGTACGTGATAGAGGACACGACGGGCAGACTGGATCTCGCCCAACTGCGCTCGCTTCAGGATTGGTATCTGCGGTATGAGTTGACCAGCGTCCCGGGAGTGTCGGAGATCGCCAGCATCGGCGGCTTCGTCAAGCAGTACCAGGTAACGGTGGATCCCAACAAGCTCGTCGCCTACAACATCCCGCTGCAGAAGATCCGCCAGGCCATCATGCGCTCCAACAATGATGTGGGCGGCAAGATCGTTGAGCTCGCCGAGACGGAATTCATGGTCCGTGGCCTCGGTTACATAAAGAGTCTGGACGATCTACGCAGTATCCCGGTTGGCACCAATGCCAACGGCACGCCGGTCCAGATACGGGACATCGCTACCGTGCAGTTCGGCCCGGAGTTGCGGCGCGGCATCGCTGAGTGGAATGGCGAGGGAGAGATCGTCGGCGGCATCGTCATCATGCGCTTCGGTGAGAACGCCCTGGCTGTCATCGAACGCGTCAAGGCGCGCATGGAGCAACTGCAGGCGGGTCTTCCCGAGGGTGTCGTCGTTCACACCGCCTACGATCGGTCGGGGCTCATCAACCGCGCCGTCGACAATCTCGGTGAGAAACTCATCGAAGAGATCGTCATCGTCGCCCTCGTCTGTATCCTCTTCCTGCTGCATTTCCGCTCGGCTTTCGTCGCCATCTTCACCCTGCCTGTGGGGATTCTCGTCTCCCTCATGATCATGAAGTACCAGGGGTTGAACGCCAATATCATGTCGCTGGGAGGCATCGCCATCGCCATCGGCGTCATGGTTGATGCGGCGATCGTCATGGTGGAGAACGCCCACAAACATCTCGAGCGAGATCGAGGCAAAAAGGATCACTGGACGATCATCCTGGAAGCATCCAAGGAAGTCGGGCCGGCCCTGTTCTACTCGCTGCTGATCGTTACCCTGTCCTTCCTTCCCGTGTTCTCCCTGGAAGCGCAGGAGGGCAGGATGTTCAAACCGCTGGCCTTCACCAAGACCTACGCAATGGCTGCGTCCGCCCTTGTGGCGATCACCGTTGTGCCGGTGTTAATGGGTTATTTCGTCCGTGGCCGCATCGTACCGGAGAAGCGCAACCCGCTGAATCGTTTCGTGATCTGGTTGTACCGGCCTGTGGCGGCGCTCGTGTTGCACCACCCTCTGGCCACGGTTGTCGGCGCAGTTGCCATCGTTATTGTCAGCCTCTACCCCGGTGCAGAGAAGCTGGTGGCGGAATACGGCGGCGACGCTGGCAGTCTGCGCTACAGAAGCCTGTCCATGCTGAGCCGCGTGTTTCCCATGGATAAGATCGGTTCGGAGTTCATGCCCCCTCTCTATGAAGGGGACCTGCTGTACATGCCGACAACGCTGCCGGGCATCTCGACAACGAAGGCCAGGGAACTTCTGCAGCAGACGGACAAGATCATCCGCTCCTTCCCTGAAGTGCACCATGTCTTCGGCAAGATCGGCCGTGCGGAAACGGCGACGGATCCGGCACCCCTGTCAATGTTGGAGACGACGATCATGCTCAAGCCGGAATCCGAGTGGCGCGAGGGCATGACGCCGGAACTGCTGGTGGATGAAATGAACGCCGCCATCAAGATCCCGGGTCTGACGAACGCCTGGACCATGCCGATCAAGACGCGCATCGACATGCTGTCGACGGGCATCAAGACCCCTGTGGGGATCAAAGTGGCAGGGGCGAATCTTGACAGTCTGGAGGCCATCGGACTGCGCATTGAAGAGGTCGTAAGAAAGGTGCCCGGCACGCTTTCCGTCTACGCTGAGCGCGTCGCCGGTGGCAATTATCTCGACTTTGAAATCGACCGCGAGGCGGCAGCTCGTTACGGCCTGACGACAGGTGATGTGCAGGATGTCATCATGTCAGCCATTGGGGGCATGAATGTCACCTACACGGTGGAAGGACTCGAGCGCTACCCCGTCAACCTGCGCTATGGGAGGGAATTGCGCGACAATCTACCCGCCTTGCGACGCGTTCTGGTGCCGACACCAAGCGGTGCACAGATCCCCATGGAGCAACTCGCCGACCTCGTCATTCGCCGCGGGCCTCCGGGCATCAAGAGTGAAAATGCCCGCCTCAACGCCTGGATCTACGTCGATATCAAGGGTGTCGATCTGGGCACCTACGTCGAACGCGCGCAACAGGCGGTGCGGGACAACATCACGGTGCCCGCGGGCTACTCCATCGCGTGGAGCGGTCAGTACGAGTTCATGCAAAGAGCCAAGGAACGCCTGAGCGTCGTCGTGCCAATCACGCTGGCGATCATCCTGTTGCTGCTCTACCTCAATTTCGGCAACATCATTCCCAGTCTCGTCGTGATGCTGTCCATGCCTTTTGCTCTGGTCGGTGGCATCTGGCTCATGTATCTGCTGGATTACAACATGAGCATTGCCGTCGGTGTCGGTTTCATCGCTCTGGCGGGGCTCGCCGCCGAGACGGGTGTGGTCATGCTGACCTACCTGCAACAGTCCGTCGCCGAGTGGCGGGAACAGGACAAACTGCACAGCAAGAGTGATCTGCTGGCGGCTGTCCTCGAGGGGGCGTCGCTGCGCGTGCGGCCCGTGTTGATGACCGTCGCATCGACGATCGGTGGCTTGCTGCCGATCATGTGGAGCACCGGCACCGGGTCACAAGTCATGAAACGCATCGCCGCGCCCATGGTGGGCGGCCTCTTTTCAGCCATCGTTCTTACCCTGCTCGTCGTTCCGGTGATCTTCGCCGTGTGGCAGAGCTGGGAAATGCGCCACGAACTAACCGACGACTCACAACAATGAAGTTCCACCTACCTCCACGAAAGATTCATTCATGAAAACTATGTCTTGTCTTGTCATCAGCATCGCTGCCGTGGGCACCCTCTCGGTGGCCGCTATCGCCCAATCCCATGACGACCACAACCATGGCGCGGCTGCTGCGACTGGCATGCACGCCGAACACAAAGCAGGTGACGATGACATGGCGGTCAAGACGGTGACCGGTGAAGTCATCGACATCACCTGCTACGTGCGCCACGACTCGAAGGGCCCTGAACACATCAAGTGTGCCAATGTCTGCGCGGATATGGGCATGCCCCTGGGCATCCTGGAAGATGAAACCAACGAGATTTACCTGATCCTGCCCGCCGGTCATGCAGCACCGAAGGAGGCTGTGGCCGGCTTTTTCGGCCAGCACATCACGG
>CALFPI010000660.1 GCA_937919035.1 uncultured Gemmatimonadaceae bacterium | reverse complement strand
GTCCGCAACATCGAGGGTGCCATGACACGTCTGTGGGGGCAGGGGGCGCGGGTCGCCTGAGCGACTTTGCGCAAACGGGAGGAAAGAGGATCGTGAGCCACCGAAGAAAATACACAGCCGTCCACCGTGAAGGCTTGCGTGTTGTCTCACGGATGCTGCGTGAAGCCGTGTGGAAGATGAAGAGTCCCGATGAGTACCCTAAGGTCCTGGCGACGTTGACCGAGGGTTTCCGCTCCTTGCGGATTTCGTTTGATGGCTGTGGCATCTACCTGGTTGATTGCGAGGCCGAACCAGCCGTCGTGACAGGGCAGTACATCCTGCAGCACGAAAGATGGAAGCAGGCATTGCCGGCCCACGATCGGGACGCGGCGGTAGCGATCTGGCAAGAGGGAGCCGCTACCTACGCTGAAGATGTGAGTCGGGACGCGCCGGATCTGGAAAGTTCGCTTCATCTGCGCTTTGGCCACGAAGTGCGCAGCGTTGTCGACGTACCATTTTCCAACGGTGTATTGACCGTTGCGTGCCGTCAGCCCGAGGGGTTCAGTTCACGTGACATCGAGATGATGCGTGAACTCGCCGAAGGGCTGCCGGCGCTGTTCAACCGTATGGAAGACCTGCACCAACTGGAATTGCGCGACCGTCTCGTCGAACGCGCCCAGAAGCTGGAACTCACAGGGCAACTGGCTGCCGGTACCGTGCACGAGGTCAACAATGCCCTTACGGCGATTCTGGGGCACTGCGAGCTTCTGTTGATGGAAGAGATGGACCCGGCCACCCGGGAGAGTCTCGAGTTGATTCTTCGGGCCGGTGATTCAGCCCGCATCATGGTTGGACATTTTCTGACGATGGCACGTGGACAAGAGCCAGACAGGCAGACGACCGACCTGAACCAGCTGGTACACGATTGTCTGCAGTTGCTGCGCCGTCAGTTGTCACGTGAACGGGTGGAACTGATCGAGCGCCTCGACCCGCATCTGCCATTGGTGTTTGTACAGGCCAGTCAGATTCAGCAGATCGTGTTAAACCTCGTGCAGAACAGCCGGCATGCCGTCCTGGCCAGTTCGGATGGTGGGCGGATCGAAGTGCGTACGCACTTCGTCGACGACGTCGTGCGGCTGTCCCTGAGTGACAATGGCCCAGGCGTTCCGGCGAAGCTGCGCGACCGAATCTTCGAGCCCTTCTTCACGACGAAGGAAAATGGCAAGGGTACGGGTCTTGGACTTACCGTGTGCCGCACAATCGCCACCAGCCACGGCGGCGACCTGCGCATGCAGAATCTCGATGACGGATCCTGCTTCGTCCTTGACTTGCCTGCTGCCGACAAGAAGGCCAGGCGGGCTCTCAACTAAAGGGCTGAGGAAACTCTGCCGCCGGTATATCCATCGGACTGCGCCTGGCCCGATCCGTCTGCGCGTGGCATCTCGCTCGAAGCGCCGGGTGAGAGTATGTTATGCCACCGCGAAACCGCAGTAACAACCACCACGACTGAAAGACTGATGACCGAAGCAATGGCTGTCGTCCTCATGGGCGTCACCGGCAGCGGCAAGACCACTGTGGGAGCAATCCTTGCCGAGCGTCTCGGCTGGTCCTTTCTCGACGGAGATGACTTTCATCCTCCTGCGAATGTTGCCAAGATGCGAGCCGGAACACCGCTCACCGATGAGGACCGATGGCCCTGGCTGCAGAGGCTCGCTACCGAGATTGGCAATCGTGTCGATCGCGGTGACAGTTGTCTGCTTGGCTGTTCGGCGTTGAAAGCAGAGTATCGAAGGGCATTGCGTGGTGGGCACGGTCCGCAGCAGGTCCATTTCGTGCATCTTGCCGGCAGCGAGTCCCTGATCGCTGCCCGACTGGCAAGTCGCGAACACCGCTACATGCCGCCCAGCTTGCTGCGTAGCCAGTTTGAAGCCCTTGAAGCACCGACGGACGCTACCGTCATCGATATCGACACGGTACCTGACGAAATCGCGACTCGCATCCTGCGAGCTCTCGACCTGAACGACGGCCACGGAGGTGGGAGCGAGGCAACGTAGCGTCAGGGAATCCAGCTGACGGAGCCGCCAATCACAGCGCGGCGTCAGATGTTCTGACCTAGGGAGTCTGGTAGTTGAGCAGCAGCAGGACGCCGAGAAAGACAAGAACGAGGGCGACGGCACTGCTCGATAGCAACGTGCGTGCGGCAATACCGGATGGCCCGTGGGCAACGTGGATGATGGCAACGCACAGCCCCACCACCGACTTCCCTGTGCGGATCGCACTGTCGCGTACGCCGCCGCAGACGTCGCCGATACCGCGCACCATCCACGGCAGCAGCTTCCTGTAGACAACATCGAAATCGACGTTCGTGCAGCGCAACTCCGGAGTTTCGAAGTGCTTCAGCGCGAGGATTGCGAAGGCGAGCAGGGCGAAGACAAGCAACTGCAACTGCGTGATCACGTGGCTGGACGTGTAGGGTTCAAAATCTACTGGATACGGAAGGATGTCGTAGAGCGGTTGCGGATAGACGCCGATGGCAACACAGAGAAAGGCTGAGATCCCCATGGCCAGCAGCATGTTCCACGGCGCTTCTTTGACGCGGATACCCGAGTCATGGTGGCCGAAGAACCCGTAGAAGGGGATCTTGATGCCGGAATGATGGAGCACGCCGGCAGAAGCGAAGAGCAGCACAAAGAAGGTGATGTTATAGTGACCTTCAGCGGCGGCGGTAAGGGTCATCGATTTGGTCACGAAACCCGAAAACAGCGGGAAGGCGGAGATCGATAACGCTCCGATGATGCAGAAGAAAGTCGTCAGCGGCATCGACCGGTACAGCATGCCCAGATCCGTGGCTTTCACCGTCCCCACGCGATGCAGGATGGCACTCATGCTCATGAACAGCAA
>CALFPI010000659.1 GCA_937919035.1 uncultured Gemmatimonadaceae bacterium | reverse complement strand
ACAGCCCGTGTATCTTGGCAGTGCGGCATCCATCGACCGGGGACGCCTTGTCTATGCGCAACTTGGCTGCGATGCCTGCCACGGTCCCACGGGCGCCGCCACGAATGTCAGCGTCGTGCTGCCACTGGACTCACGCGGGTCGAAGCAGCGACCGATCGATCTGCGCCGGACCAGGTTCAAGGGTGGTGAAAGGCTGCAGGATGTCTTCACAACACTGGTCACCGGCCTCGACGGAACCGCCATGCAACCACACGCCGACGACCTGCTGCGCCCTGACGGCGAACGTCGGCTCGAAGGTGACGGCTGGCATCTGTCGCACTACGTCCTGAGCCTCGGTCAGCACCTGGAGTAGCCACTGTCCACCCCACTGCGCCAGCACGAGCGTGCTAGCCGCTGTCGACGGCCCTATCCACGATGCAGGGGTAACGATCGGCCATGGTGAAGGCGTGCTGGCTGGGGCGCGGACGGAAAATCCAGCAGGCGATTCGACAAATTTCATAAAACGGGGTTTGTTTTCATCATCGGCCCAGGCAGCGTCGCGACGCGTACAGGGTCGCAGGGACTGTGTTGGGAACCCTGACGCGCGTCCAGACAGGGGGCTGACACACCGGTTGTCCCTGATACTGGCTCCAGACCGTACCATACCTGCACCGCCATGGAGGCGGGAGAACATGATGATCGGCGGTCCCACGGGGATCAAAGCTGACAAAGATCGTGTCGGGTGTTGCCTGTCGGCGCACGAACGCTGGTGGCAGCAGGCGCGTCATGACGATCGCGGGTTGGTCTATGGTCGCAACACCATCCGTGGCAATGTCACGCACCGGGGTGTGGCTGATGCGCGGGGGCGGACTTCCTGCCTCTGGCTTTCGATACCCTCGGCGTGACACCGGGCACCGAGTTTCCTGATTTTGACTGTGACTGCAGTCGTTTGGGCCTGCAGATCCCGAAGGCCTGCTCGTGCAGCAGCTTGATCTCAGCTAAGCAGTCATCGGCTGGCAACCAACGCTGCGCAATGGGGCTATCTTCAGCGACACCTACGGTGCCGCCGCCGGCTTCCACTACGGCGAGGCGGTGGACCATGGCGTGTTCTGGTCCAACAATCCGTCGCAGCCCATTGGCCGCATGATCGAAGAACTTGACATCGAAGCCGCAACTCAGTTGATCTCCCGCAATCGAGCCCTGCAGGATGAGCTCCGTCCCCAGCCCGTGCCGGGACGTTGACTTGACAGATACTCCGCTGATTTCCTTACAACTAGAGAAACGGAACAGGTAGATGCACTTTGTTGATTGGTTGATCGTTGCCCTTCCCATGATCCTCGTCTTCTACGTTGCGTTGAAGGCGCAGAGGTTTGTCAGAGGCGTCTCCGATTTCCTCGCCGCCGGGCGGGTTGCGGGCCGCTACGTGGTCGCTGTCGCCAGTGGTGAGGCGGGCATGGGACTGATCAGCGTCGTGGCTCTCTTCGAAGCCTACTACAGTTCAGGCTTCGCCTATTCCTTCTGGAATCAACTCTACGTGCCGGTGGGCATGCTCATGCTGCTCACCGGCTACTGCATCTACCGCTATCGTGAAACTCGCGCCATGACGATGGGGCAGTTTTTCGAGATGCGCTACAGCCGCAGTTTCCGCATCTATGCAGCCTCGCTGCAGTCCCTCTCCGGGGTCGTCAACTATG
>CALFPI010000658.1 GCA_937919035.1 uncultured Gemmatimonadaceae bacterium | reverse complement strand
GCGCGTTCGGCGGCTCTGGGCAATGCATTCGTGGCGGTGGCCGACAATGGTGACGCCATATTCGCCAATCCGGCGGGTCTGGCAACGGTGGCAGGCCGGACGCTGGGCTACACGAATGTGTCTTTGTTATTTTCCGGGATTGACGGCGACAATCTGGGTCAGCATGTGGCCTCTTTCACCCAGCCTGTGGGTGGCAAGATGGTGCTGGGTCTTGGATACGAGCGCATCGGTTCGGATCTGATGTCGGAGAACGGTGCATTCCTGTCGTTGGGTTATCAGGTCAGTCGGACGCTGCAGTTGGGTCTGACGAGCAAGTACCTGTTCTGGAGTGTGGATGATTTCGACGCCGCCGATCCGCTTTCGGGTGCGAGCGCCGGTGCCATCGGGGTCGATCTTGGTGTACTGTGGACGACACCGGTGCAGGGTGCTCGTCTGGGTGTGATGCTGAAGAACGTGAACAAGCCGAATGTGGCCGCCGACAAGGCGGGCAGCATTCCGTCCGACGCCGGGGCGCTGCCCATGGACCTGGCCGTCGGCGTGAGTTACAACATCACCAACTCTCTGGTGTCGGTGCAGTGGGCGACGCGTGATCTGGGCGGTGATTCGTCCGAGAACCGGCTGATCGTGGGTGGTGAGACCAAGCTGGTGCAGGGCCTGCAGCTGCGGGCTGGCGGCAGTCGCATTTTCGAAGATGACGCGTCCGGCGATCTGAATGCCGGCCTGGGGTATGAATGGAACCAGCTGACGTTTGACTACGGGTATCACATTCCGCTGGACCTCACTGAGACCAACGGCTCGCATCGATTTTCGCTGGCCTGGAAACTGTAAGGACGCTACGGAGCCCATGCTGCAACACAATTTGAGGAGGTCGAGTCAGCCATGACCATCTGGGTCGGACTCATCGCACTTGGTCTGGGACTGAGCACGAGCTTATTCCTGCCAGTGCCTCAGACGCTGAAGACAAACTTCGACGCCGGACAGTCACTCTATGCTCTCGGTGAATACGAGGGCGCGATCATCGAGTATTCGAAGATCGTCAAGTTCGACAGCCCGGCGGTCCGTACCGACAGCGTTCGCGTGGCATTTGGTAATGATCTTGAACTGCCGGTTGTCGCCGCGGCGTGGTACCAGCTCGGTAACGCCTACAAGCGCAGCGGTCAACACGACCAGGCTGTCGAAGCATTCCATCACGTGATTGAAATGGCCAGCGTCGCGGAGAACTTCCGCTCCCTGGTTCAGTTCCAGGTAGCGGAGACGCGTTTCCTGCAGAAGGAATACAACAAGGCAGCCGTCGAATACAAGCGTTTCGTCGAGCTCTTTCCCAAGTCTGAGTTGGCGGGGCAGTCCTATTTTTATGCTGGCTGGAGCGAGTTCAACGAGAAGGCCTTCGACGCGGCAATCATCACCTTGCGTGGCATGCTCGAGACCTATCCAGAAGACCGGTACGCCTCCGATTCCCAGTTCCGAATTGCCAGTTCCTACTACGAGAAGGAAGATTACGAGCGCGCCGTTCAGGAAGCGGAACTCGTCTTCGAACGCTATCCAAACAGTCCCGTCATCGCCCAGGCGACCTATCTCAAGGCTCAATCCTTTGACAAGATGGGTCAGGACGATGCCGCAATCGCCGGCTACCGCGAGGTTCGCGATCTGTATGAACGCATGTATGAGTTGCTGCGTGCTTCCTTCCGAGAGCGCAAGAATGTCGACTTCGACAACTACCGGCAGCTCTTCGAGACGTCATCCCTGCGCGTAGCCGAGATCTATCGGCGCGAAGGCAAATTCGAAGAGGCATATGAAGAACTGATTGCCGCTCAGGAAACGGCTGAAGAGCGTTTCTACAAAGCGAAGGTGCAGATGCGCCTTGGCGACAACTACATGGAATGGAAGCGTTTCGACGACGCCTATGTCGCTTACAATCAGGTAATCGAGTTGTATTCAGACACCCCGTATCCGGCCATCGCTCAGTACAACAAGGGCGAAGCACGCTATTTCGCCGGAGACTACAGTCGGGCGAGGGCCGAGTATGCCTCCGTCGACTCGTTGTACCCAGACAGCGAAACGAGTCTGCGAGCCAACTCGCTCTATAGTGCCGCCTGGTCATCTGAGAAGCTCGGCGACCCTGAAATGGCGATCAAGATCTACAGCCGGGTCGTCGACAACTTTCCCCGCTCGGAACAGGCCCCGCTCTGCCTGCTGCGAATTGGCCGTGTTAATACTGAACAGCAAAGGTTCGATGAGGCCGTAGAGGCCTATCGGGCGATCTCAGAGAACTATGGCAACACGAAACACGCAGCCGACGCCAACTACGGCATGGGCCTGCTGTTCAAACAACAGGATCGTGGCGCGGAGGCAATCGCCGCCTTTGCCAAGGTGGGCCGCGATGCCCGCGAGGTCTACGTAGCGTCGCTGATTGAGGCGGCCAATATTCACATCGCCGCCAACCGCGCCACAGAGGGCCGCAAGCTACTTGACGACCTGCTTGCGGGCGTTACCGGCGATCGAGTCCTTGAGGCCACTGCACATTATCAGATCGCGCAACTTGATCTGAACAATGACAACTACGTAGATGCCATCAATCGCTATACGCTGGTGATTGACAAGTATGGTGAGACCGCCGTCGTACGCGACGCTCACTATGGCCGCGCTCTGTCTTTTCACAAGTCCAATCGATTCACGCGCGCACTTGCCGACTACGAGTGGCTCCTGCAGCAAACGCTGCCGGAGAGCATGAAGCTGAAAATCGAATTCGCCAAGGCGCTGTCGCACGCCGCCGAGGGGCAGGATGCCCAGGCCCGCGTCCTGCTGACCAAGGTCATCGATTCGGGCGATGAGATTCTGGCACGAAATGCTCAGTTGCAGATGATCTCAATGGCCGAAAAGCAGGACCCGGAAGAGGCGGTGCGGACGTACGAGGAGATGCTCTCGAGGCTGCGCACGCAAGAGGATCGGGTGCGTGT
>CALFPI010000657.1 GCA_937919035.1 uncultured Gemmatimonadaceae bacterium | reverse complement strand
GAGCGCCGCCGCGTCGAAGGACGTATCACCGAAGGCCTGACGGTAATGAGAAAGCGCCGCTGCCGCCGGATCCGCCCAGGGATCGGCCAGTTGCTCGATCAATGGTGCAATGATGCGGCCCGCGGCCTGCTGAAACAGTTTGTCACCCGACGCTGCATAGAGATCTGCGTACGCCATGACGGCACCCGAGGCGAGATGGTTCTCCACGCCACCGAGAGGATCATTGGGCATCTTGTGGCTCAGGGCGCACATGCTGGCCAGATGTGGTCGTTCCCCGGCATCCTGCCAGTGCAACTGCGTGCCATCTAGATCCCACGCCAGTGGCAGTGGCTCGGCGGCGGCCACCAGGCGTTCGGCCCGCCTGGCGCCGTAGCGCAGGGCCCACTGCAGATATCTGTCCTCCCCCAGCACGCGATGAGCGGCCAGAGCGATGTGTATGAAGCGAAGATGTTCCGTGAGTTCGATCTGGTACTGCGGCGCATCGTCCACCACACGGCTGCCGATGGCGTAGCTGCGGAAAACATCCCGTTCGTAGTCATACCATGGCGGAATCTCGGCCACCCAGTTGCCGATGTGGTGGGCGGCGTCCTCCAGCAGCGCCCGGGCGACGTCGTCGTCGGGAACCAGCCCCAGGTATCGCGGCAGAAACATCAGGAAAGGCTCCGTGCCGTGATGCGCCTCGGCTGCCGCTTCGTATCCGTGCAGGCAACTGGAGGCGACCCACCGGGCAAGATCCGCCAGCAACGAGCGAAAACGCGTCAACACGGCGTCATCACCACTGATCAGGTAGTGGGGAAACCACGTCAGTGCGTAGTTGGCTTCATCCTCGCCTCCCTGATTGCGGCAGGGTCCGTCCATCAGGTTGCTCTGCTCGAGCCAGCGGCCCAGATCCTGGCGCAGGCCATGGGCGCAGCGCTGGGCATCAGCGAGTACGTCGGTTGCAGACAAGGTGAGCAGAACTCCTTCAGTGGCAGGGATCGGCAAACCTACGAAAGCCCTTGCCTGCGTGACAGTTGCCGGCAGCCCCCAAAGCTGATGATGTTTAGGGCATTGCTGCACAACGCCCTCTCACTGGAGAACCCCAATGCCCCTCGGCAATCCGATCCTGTCAGGTCTGCTCAACCACATCTCCCTCGACGACATCAAAGCAGCCATGGGGCCACCCAACTGGTCACACGCGGTGACCCTCGCCGACCATGTCACGGGTGTAGTGATCTATCAGAACGCAGGTACGGAAAACGACAACCACTGCCATACGTACGATGAGTGGTGGATCGTGCTGGAAGGTGAGATCGACTGGGTGATCGAGGGCCGGCCAGACCCGGTGCAAGCCCGGTCGGGTGACTTCGTCTTCGTACCGGCGTGCACCTTCCACAGAATTTACCCCAAGGGCAACGGTCCCTCCGTCCGTGTCGGCATTGCCCTGCCCGGACACAGTCATCTGCATCAGCGTCCCGAACGTGCCGCCCGTATTGATGTGGAACCACGAGAGGCCATTGGCTTTGCGGAGGAATCCGCATGACCACCACGCCTTCGGTGCAGACGCTACCGCAGAGAGTTCTCGGCAAGACGGGAGAGTTGGTGCCCGTCCTGGGTATGGGCACCGGACCCACCGGGATGGGCATGAGTGACACCGCCGCCATCGATCTCGTCGAGATGGGCATCGATCGCGGCGTGACCTACATCGATACAGCCCCGGGGTACGAACGGGCGCAGCAGCAACTGGGGCATATCCTCCCACGCCGACGTGACGAGATTTTCCTTGTGACGAAGGCACTCACGTCCAACGCCAGCGATGCAATCGAACAACTGGAGACCAGCCTGCGGACGCTCGGCACGGATGCCGTTGACCTGTGTTACGTGCACTCGCTGGGCAATCAGGACGTCGACCAGGTACTGGCCGAGGATGGAGCCCTGGCGGGGCTGCGCGAGGCGCAGCGGCGCGGTCTCACGCGCTATGTGGGCTTTACCGCCCACAGCAAACCGGCCAGCTCCGAGCGCATTCTGCGGGAGGTCGACATCGATGTTGTCATGCTGGCGCTGAACTTCGCCGACCACTTCACCTATGGCTTTGATCGTACGGTGCTGCCCGTGGCGGTGGCGCAGAACACGGGTGTGGCGGCGATGAAGGTTTTTGGCGGCGCCCTGGCCATGAAGTACGCAACGACCGAAGCGGAGTCGGCTCGGCCATCGGCCCTGCGGGCCCTCGACGAAGACTTCGATCACGAACAAGCCATGCGCTGGTCCCTTGGCTTGACGGGGGTATCTCTGGCGGTTGTCGGCATGTATTCCGCGCAGGAACTTGAGCAGAACATCGAGTGGGCCCGTAGCTGGCAGCCATTAACAGCTGCCGAAGATGCGGCCCTGCTGGCGCGCGGCCAGGACTTCGCCGCCAGTTGGGGGCCCCACTACGGCGACGTCGCCTAGATCGGCGACACGCTGTCGGTTGGGCGGCAGCCGCTCTCGCGAAGCACGACGAAGGGCTCGAGAAACTCCGCCACGCGCCGTTCCAGGCTGTCGACGACGGCATCGTTGGCAAACATCAGCCGCAGGCGAATCGCGTGGGTCCCCTGATCGGTGCGCTGCTGTGGATCGAGCCCTCCGAGTGTATCGGGCAGGTGGTAACCGTACAGATTGGCCCGCACAAGATTGATCCGCACGCGGCCCGCCAGGCAGTCGCCAGCAAAGGCCCCGTCCTGCAGCAGAGCCACAGCACAGTTGTCGCCCTGCCACTGCACCCAATGATGCAGTGGTTGTTCGGTGCCATCAGCAACACGCCTGACGATGCCCCCTGGGGCCAGCATGTGCCAGTGGTCGGCGTCGCCGGGCGGGCTCAACTCAAGTTTGAGGATGCGGCGATCCTCGGCCCAGTTGATTGTCAGTTCCAGATCCACCCAGGGCAGTCCGGGATACACGCTGTAGATGGCGTCGAGGCTCGAAGCACCAAAATGCCAACGTTGATAGAGCCTGCCTGTCACCGGGCCGTCCAGGGTCGCCGTCGACTGCATCTGAAAGGCGCCCGTGACCTCGTCGTAACGAACCACACCGTGCCCCCAGGTGTCGGAGTCATCATCGAGTACGAGAAACCGTGGGGCGGGCAGCAGCATCTGAGTCGCACCATCGGCGAGGCGACGATGGATCGCGCCATCGGCCTGGATCGTCAGCGCACCAGCTGTGATCCGCTCGCCTCCGGTATAGTGCACGGAGGAAGGACTGCGCGCCGCTTCGAGGCCGATGTCGTCGAAGTGATAGATGCGGCAGCCCTTTGCCGGCAAGGTATCGACAAAGGTCCAGCGACGGTTGTTGCAGCGCACGTCGGGCAACAGCGGCTGCACCTCGATTGCCTCGCCTCTGTCATTGCGAAAGGGCGCGCCCGGCACGAAGTACTGGAAAGATTCCAGTGCCAGTGGCGTGTGCACCTCCCACGGCAGGCTGTTGTAGACACGAAACTCCCCCTGATGGCAGTGGACGGGAAGCTCCAGCGAATGCGCCTTCAGTGCTGCGTATGCGACGGCGCGCCAGCCGGCATCGACACTGCCCAGTTCGCCGCGTGCCATGTCTGCCGCCAGGGGCGAACAGCTCCCGGGCAGGATGTCGTGGAACTGATTGAACAACGTCGTCTGCCAGAGCGGTTGCAGCGGCTCGTCTGACACCCCCTGCATCTCCAGAGCCCGCGCGGCGAAAGCGAGTCCATCCTCGGCAGCCCGTACGCCCTGCTTGATCTCCCGCATCACACTGTAACAGCCGACGGCGTGACGATGCAGGTCGCCCTCGTAGGTCGGGATCGAGTCGATCCTCTCTGCCTCGGCGAAGAACGCGGCGCACGTGGAGAAGCCCAGCTCCATCCCGTCTGCAATGAACCGGCGATAGAGCTCAATTTCGGCAATCGTCGGCCCCCCACCGTGGTCACCGACACCAAAGAAGAAACCATTCGTCGGCCGCTTCTCGTAGTCGGGATCGGCCAGACGCCCCCGGATCAGCTCTTCGTCGACGGATCTCGTCTGCGAATAGTGATAGCGCAGGCGATAGGCCAGAACCCGGTGCCCTTCATACTGCCAGTAGAAGAGGTCCCCTGGCAGGTCCCCTTTCTCGCCTGCTGTCGGCCGGCAGAAGATGAAATACTTCTGCCCCGTGGCGGCCAGCAGTTTTGGCAGCGACGCCGGGTGGCCAAAGGTGTCCGGCAGCAGCGCCACCGGTGTCGACCTTCCGGCAAAATGCTGGTCGACGAAACGCTGCGCCACGCGGCTCTGTGCCAGGACGCTGTCTGCCTGCGGCAGATTCGTATCCGGTTCGATCCACCAGCCGCCCGTAACCTCCCAGCGCCCGACGGCGACATGCGCCTGGATTCGGGCGAAAAGCCTGGCGTCGTGGGTCAGACACCACTGATAAAACTGCAGGGAACTGGCGCTGAAGTGCAGCTCGGGATACTCGTCCAGCCGATCGCAGGCAGCGCGAAAGGTGTTGAGCACTTCGTCGATGCCTTCAAACTTGTCCCACAGCCACACCGGGTCGATATGTGAATTGGCAATCAGATGCTGTTTCATCGTCTACTTGCATCGCTGCAGAGAGTGTCAAGTGCCGGGTCATCCGCGACGGCATACATCCCGATATGTCCTCAGGCGTCGGCCGCCTGCTCCTGGGCGACTGGCGCGAAGCGCCGGACCGCTGCCAACGCCAGAGCTGCGCCCAGCCCGTAGAGCAGCAGTCCCGTGACAGGATCACGCATGGATGCCCAGAAATGCAGGCTCGGGCGGTGGTCCGCCGCAGAGGAGAAGTCCCAGCCGAAAGGTCCAGCCAGCAGGAGGATGATCGCCTCCAACGAGAAGATGGCGACGATTGTCGCCAGAGCACCAATCATGGCCGCCAGCGGGCCAAGAAATGTCTTCAGCACCCAGTGCGCCGCCACCAGCACGAGCAGCAGCCCGCTCCAGCTGAACAGGACCGTGGAAAGTTCGGCTTCTGCGGACAGCCGCCCCAACAACCAGGCGTTGACCGTGGCCAGCACCCAGGGCGACAACAGCACCAGTCCGTGGGCGATACCCAGTTGTGTACGCGGCAGCGAGACGGAGGCCCACAGCCGTTGGCGCCGCGCCTCCGCCTGGTGCGCCCCGAGGACAATGAGGCTCATCATCATGGGGAAGGCGGACACCATGCCGAGAATGGCAAGGTTCACCTCGGGACTCTGCCCCGGGAGATAGGTGACACCCAGCCAGACCGCACTCATCAGCGCAAAGATGCATATCATCCAGATCCAGTTGGTCCGCCACTCTGCCACAACGATGTGCAACATACCTGATCCCTTGTCGGTTCACTACAACGTGCTCAGTTCCCTGTTCATGTTCGACCACCGGCGCCCCAACGGCAAGTCGGGTCACGGGCCGGGCTTGACCCCCACGAGGGCCCACGCTTATCTGTGAGGCCGAAGGAGATCCCATGCCAAGCGGCATCGTTGATACCAGTCACAGATTCTTTGCCGATATTGTCCGGCCCCTGCTCGAACGCCACTTCCCCGACGTGGCGGCGCAGATGGCCTGCGGCATCTTCGGTTACGGCTCCGAAGCGCTCTATCTGGACGACGACCTGTCGCGTGACCATCACTGGGGCCTGCGCGTCGATATCCTGCTGCCGGACGCGATGCATCGCCAGAAGAGCAGCGAGATCCTCGCCAGGATCGTGCCGGAATTGCCGGTGGCATTCGATGGGATTGCCCTGCGCGACGCACACGTGAGTGGCCATGGCCTGGCCCCTGAAAGCCTGCAAGCCTTTCTGCAGCGCACGATCGGCCTGCACGACGTGCCACAGACGCATGCCGAATGGCTCGATGTTCCCGAAGTCGACATCGTCCATGTGACCAACGGCGAACTGTGGCACGACCCGTCAGGAGAATTCAGCCGGATCCGTGCCGCGCTGTTGGAGTACTACCCTGAGCCCGTCTGGTTGCGGCGTATCTCGCACTGGTGTCGCTACGCCTCGGGCATGGGGATCTACGCGCTGAATCGCGCCGTGCTGCGCGACAACCTGGTCTATGCCTACACGGCGTTTTCCCGCTGCATCAAATGGTCCCTCGAGCTGGCGTTTCTGCTGGAACGCACCTACTTCCCGTACGACAAGTGGCTCTATCCAACCTTCCAGCAACTGCCACTGGCGCAGCGCATGGATCCATTGGTCATCGAGGCCGTACGCGGCGACACCTCATGGCAACGGCGTGTCGAACTGCTTGGCGGCCTGGCGGACATACTGGACGAAAAGATGGTGGCCTTGGGCGTGATTCCACCGCACCCGAAGTTTTCCGGATCGGGCACATCGAGCTATCGCCTGCTGGAGCACGCCTATGGCGCCATCCTCAAACGCCTGCCCGAGGACGTGCGCAGCCACGTGCCCTGCTGGGATCAGGTTCCACTGGAAGAGTTCCACACAGGCTACGTAGCGTCAATTCCAATTGAAGACTGGGACAAGATCCTGCACCTGTCGCCAAGGCCGTAGGGGTAAACCGAGGCGGGACGAGAGTCACCGATCCTGCGCGCCAATCGGACGACCGCAGCCATTCGCCTGCGAATGGCGAGACGAGCGCCTTGAGAGACCGTCATCTCAGGATCACCGGTCAGGCGCGTCAACCGCAGCCATTCGCCTGCGAATGGCGAGGCAAGCGCCTGCGAATGGCGAGGCAAGCGCCTTGATCAACCGTCATCTGAGAATCAGCGATCCGGCGCGAAAACTTCTCCTCGGTCCCGCGCCTCCAGATGCCGACGAATGCTGGTCACCGTCTTCGGCCCCAGCCCCGGGATCTGCGTCAACCAGCCTTCGTCCACTGCTGCGCGCAGCTTGAGCAGGCTGTCGATGCCGAACTCCCCG
>CALFPI010000656.1 GCA_937919035.1 uncultured Gemmatimonadaceae bacterium | reverse complement strand
ACAAGCTGGAGATCGCCCAGCAACTGGCGCGCCTGCAGGTCGACGTCATCGAGGCCGGTTTCCCGATCTCGTCCAATGAAGACTTCGAGGCAGTGCACCGCATCGGCCAGGAAGTCGAGGGACCGACGATCTGTGGCCTGTCGCGTGTCCTTCTCAAGGACATCGATCGTGCCGGGGAGGCGCTGAAGGATGCGGCAAGGCCGCGGATCCACACCTTTGTCGGCACCTCGCCAGAGCATCTCGATGGCCAGATGCGCAAGAGCAAGCAGGAGGTGCTGGCCATGGCGGTAAAGGCCGTGGCACACGCCAAGGGGTTCGTCCAGGATGTTGAGTTTTCGGCCATGGATGCAGGGCGCACTGAGTTTGGCTATCTGGCTGAAATCGTCCAGGCCACCATTGAAGCCGGTGCCACGACGATCAACATCCCCGACACCGTGGGTTACACAGTACCCGAGCAGTTCGCCGCGCTCATTCGGCGACTGCTGGAGGAAGTGCCGAACACAGATCAGGCGATCATCAGCGTGCATTGCCACGACGATCTGGGGATGGCCGTGTCGAACACTCTGTCAGCGTTGCGCGCGGGTGCGCGGCAAGTCGAGTGCACCATGAACGGACTCGGCGAGCGTGCCGGCAATGCCTCGCTGGAGGAGGTCGTCATGGCGCTGAAGACGCGGCAGGACTACTTCGGTCTGTCCACTGGCGTCGTGGCCAAGGAGATCCTGGCAACGAGTCGCATGGTGAGCCGACTGATGGGCATCAACGTGCCGCCGAACAAGGCGATTGTCGGCGCCAATGCTTTTGCCCACAGCTCCGGCATCCACCAGGATGGTGTGCTGAAGGCGCGCAACACGTTCGAGATCATGGAGCCCACCGACGTGGGTTGGGAGGCGACGTCCATTGTGCTGACGGCGCGTTCTGGCCGGCACGCGCTGCGGCATCGCCTCGAAGAACTGGGCCACAAGCTGACCAAGGATGAGCTGGAGGAAGTTTATGAGCGCTTCCTGTCGCTGGCGGACAAGAAGAAAGAGGTCTTTGATGAGGACCTGATGGCCATCGTCGGGGATGAGGCCCGCGAACAGGACGAGGGTCGGTTCGCCCTCGAGTATCTGCACACAGTCAGCGGCACGGGGACTGTGCCGTCGGCGACGGTGCGGATCTGCATCGATGGCGATCAGCGTGTGCAGCAGTCGGCCTGGGGCGATGGCCCGGTGGATGCCACATATGAGGCGATCAATCAGGCGACAGGTGGGACGGCCAAGGTCGACGAGTATGTGATTCAGGCGATCACCGGTGGCAGTCAGGCGCTGGGTGAGGTCATCGTGCGTGTCAGTGATGGCGAACTCAAGACCACGGGTCGTGGCCGATCGACGGATATCATCGAAGCCAGTGCGCGCGCATATGTCGACGCACTCAACAGGCTGGAACTCCGTCGCGGGCGCAAGGTTACCCTCGAAGGTGAGTTCTAGAGCAGTCTCCGCGAGCGCTGTGGAAATCCATGCTGTCTCGGGCAACGCTTGTCAGCGACACAACGCCTGGCGCAGTCTGTAAACGTCATTCTGACGAGAGATAAAGATGAGCAAGAATCTGTTTGAGAAGGTCTGGGCGGCACACTCCGTACGCGACTTGCCCTCAGGACAGACGCAGCTGTTTGTCGGCCTGCATCTGATCCATGAGGTGACCAGTCCACAGGCATTTCAGATGCTGCGCGAACGTGGTCTGAAGGTCATGCATCCTGAGCGCACCTTTGCCACAGTGGACCACATCATTCCTACCGACATGCGCGACCGGCCGTTTCTCGACGCCCTGGCGGAGGAGATGATGGTCGCCATCGAGGACAACGCCCGTGACTTTGAGATCCCGCTGTTCGGCATGAATGACCAGCGACAGGGGATCGTTCACGTCATCGGCCCCGAACTCGGGTTGACGCAACCGGGTATGACGATCGCCTGCGGCGACAGTCACACATCCACCCATGGTGCCTTTGGTGCGATTGCCTTTGGCATCGGCACCAGCCAGGTGCGTGATGTCCTGGCATCACAATGCATGGCCATGGCGCGACCGAAGGTCCGCCGGGTGGAAGTGAATGGCACCCTTGGTGAAGGTGTCTACGCCAAGGATGTGACGCTGCATGTCATCGGCGCACTCGGTGTCAAAGGGGGTGTCGGATTTGCCTACGAGTATGCAGGTGAAGCGCTCGACCGCATGTCCATGGAGGAGCGTATGACGGTGTGCAACATGTCCATCGAGGGCGGCGCTCGTTGCGGTTATGTGAATCCTGATGAAACCACATTCGAATATCTGGAAGGCCGGGCCCATACACCGAAGGGGGCAGATTTTCATCGTGCCGTCGAATGGTGGAAGGGCATTGCCTCGGGCGACGGCGCCGGATATGACGACGTCGTGCAGATGGACGGTGGCGCCATTGCCCCGACTGTGACCTGGGGTATCAATCCAGGCCAGTCGTGCAGTGTCGACGGAACGTTGCCGCGTCCTGAGGATGCCACCGGGGATGCGGCGTCGATCGTCGAAGCCCTGCAATACATGGGGTTTGAGGGCGGACAGCGCATCGAGGGTACACCCATTGAGGTCGCCTTCATCGGCTCGTGCACCAACTCGCGGATTTCGGATCTGCGCGAGGCCGCGCGCGTCGCCCGCGGGCGCAAGGTCGCCAGTGGCGTCAAGGCTCTGGTTGTACCCGGGTCACACGACGTACGCGATCAGGCGCAGGCGGAGGGACTCGATCAGGTGTTCCGCGATGCCGGCTTCGAGTGGCGTGAGGCGGGATGTTCGATGTGTCTGGCGATGAACCCAGACAAACTGCAGGGGCGCCAGATGTGCGCTTCTTCAAGCAACCGGAATTTCAAAGGTCGACAGGGCAGTCCCACGGGGCGCACCTTGTTGATGAGTCCAGCTATGGTTGCCGCCGCTGCCATCAATGGCAAGGTGACTGACGTACGCGACTTGCTGAATTGAGAGAGGATCTATGACACAGCCAGCCAGCACTGCCAGCAGCATCCGCAAATGCATTTCCGGGCGTGTCGTGCCCATTCGCGGTAACGATATCGACACGGATCGAATCATCCCGGCCCGATATCTGCGAACTGTGACCTTTGATGGACTTGGCGAACATGTCTTTGAAGATGACCGGGTCGCCGAGGGGCACCCATTCGACAACAGCAGTTACGCTGGCGCCGCCATCCTGCTGGCCAATGACAACTTTGGCTGCGGTTCGTCGCGTGAGCACGCACCACAGGCTCTGCTGCGGTGGGGGATTCAGGTGTTCGTCGCCGAATCCTTCGCCGAAATCTTCTTTGGCAACTGTGTATCACTGGGTCTCCCGTGCCTGCAGGCTTCGGCCGCTGACGTGGATCGACTCATGGCCCGCATCGAGGCGGAGCCCACGCTTGTCATGCAGTGTGACATCGAGGCTCAGGAAGTTCGCTTCGGCGCGGATCGCATCGCGGCGACCACACCCGCCGGGACGCGGCAGCAATTTCTCGACGGCAGCTGGGACGCGCTCGCACAGCTTCTTGACGAGCCCGCCGCCATCGAAGCCGCCGCCGCACGCCTGCCCTATCTCAACGGCTTCTGAAGCCCGACGGGCCCCGGGACGAGGTCTTCCGCATCCCCGGGCCGCCGCACTCAGTTAGGAGTATGTCCATGGCAGAGAAAGTAGAGATCTATGACTCCACGCTTCGTGACGGAGCGCAGGCGGAGGGGATTGCCTACTCGCTGCAGGACAAACTCGAGATTGCACGACGGCTGGATGATCTCGGTGTGCATTACATCGAAGGGGGCTGGCCCAACCCGACGAACCCCAAGGATCTGGCCTTCTTTGACGAGGTGCGGCGACTGCATCTGCGGGCGACGGTAAGCGCTTTCGGCAGCACACGCCGTGCGGGCAACACGCCCCGGGAAGATGCGACACTGAACACACTGCTCAAGGCGGAAACGTCCAGCATTACGATTTTCGGCAAGAGTTGGGATCTGCACGTTATCGAGGTACTCAAGACTTCACGTGCCGAAAACCTCGACCTGATCGAGGATTCGGTTGCGTACCTGACAGCGGAGGGTCGAGAGGTCACCTACGATGCCGAACATTTCTTTGATGGCTACAAGGCCGATGCCGAGTACGCCCTGGAAACCCTGCGCGCGGCGGCACGCGGTGGCGCCCGCATCGTGGTCCTGTGCGACACGAACGGTGGCACCTTGCCTGCGGACGTCGAGCAAATCTGTGCGGCAGCGGCGCAGGCCGTGAGCCTCCCCTTTGGCATTCATGCGCACAACGACTCAGGTATGGGTGTGGCCAATACGGTCATGGCAGTGGAACTGGGGGCCCTTCAGGTGCAAGGCACCTTCAATGGCTACGGTGAGCGTTGCGGCAATGCCAATCTGTGCACGGTGATTCCTGTGCTCGAGTTGAAGATGGGCCGGCAGACAATCGGTCCGAAGAAGGTGGCGGAGCTGATGGACTTCTCCCGCTTTCTCAGTGAGACGGCCAACGTGGCCCATGAACACCGGCAGCCTTTCGTCGGCCAGAGCGCTTATGCGCACAAAGGCGGCGTGCACATTGATGCCATGACCAAGGATCCCCGCTGCTACGAGCACGAGGATCCCGAGGCAACGGGAAATCAGCGGCGCTATCTGGTTTCGGATCAGTCCGGAGGCAGCACCGTGGTAACCAAGCTCGAACGTCATTTTCCCGAATTGCGGAAGAAGGACCCCGCTGTCGCCGAGGTGCTCAACGCGGTCAAACGCCTCGAACACGCCGGCTACCAGTTTGAGGCCGCAGAGGGGTCTTTCGAATTGCTGGCCCGGCGGACAATGGGTCTGTATCACGATCTGTTCCGCCCCATCAGTTTCCATGTGTCGAGCCGCAACGACGTGGAGGAACAAGGCGGCGAGGTCGCTGAAGCGATCGTCAAGGTTGAGGTCAATGGCACAGTTCACCATACCGTCGGCGAGGGCGATGGCCCGGTCAACGCCATGGACCGGGCCCTGCGCAAGGCCCTTGAGACTGTGTTTCCCAGCCTGCAGAGGGTGCATCTGGAGGACTACAAGGTGAGGGTCATGTCGAGCAGCGATGGTACGGCTGCACGCGTGCGTGTGCTCATCGAGTCCTCCGATGGGCAGGATGTGTGGGGCACCGTGGGTGTCTCGGAGAATATCATCGAAGCCAGCTGGATCGCGCTGGCCGACAGTCTGCACTTCAAACTGATGCGCGACGCCATGCTGGCGGAGGCGCAAGCCGATAGAGCGGCTACTGCATGAAAGAAATCGACAAAGGTAGCATCACCTCGCCTCAGGGATTTCGCGCCGCAGGTATCGTTGCCGGAATCAAGCCATCGGGAAAAAAGGATCTGGCCCTTGTGGTGTCGGATCTACCTGCTACGGGTGCTGGGGTATACACAACCAACCGCGTCCAGGGGGCGCCGATCGGTGTTTGTCGCCAACATCTGGCGGACGGCCACGCCAGAGCTGTTGTCATCAACAGTGGCATCTCCAATGTCTGCACGGGCGAGCAGGGCCGGGCCGATGCCCGCCGCATGTGTGCCATTACCGCAGAGCAACTCGGTCTGCAGACAACAGACGTACTGGTCTGTTCCACCGGGGTCATCGGTGTACCACTGCCCATGCAGATCGTCGAAAGCGGCATTCCCCGTGTCGTGGCGGCGTTACGGGCCGATGGTGGCCCCGAGGCGGCGGAAGCCATGATGACGACAGATACCGTTGCCAAATACGCCGCCGTTGAGCTCGAAGTCGATGGCGTAACGGTAACCGTTGGTGCCGTCGCCAAAGGTGCGGCGATGATCTCGCCGAATATGGCGACCATGCTGTCCGTCGTAACGACAGACGCCGCAGTGCCCGCTGCGCAGTTGCAGCAACTGCTCGTGCGTGCCGTGGGCCGCAGCTTCAATTGTTGTACCGTAGACGGCGACATGAGTACGAGTGACACGGTTATCGCTCTGGCAAATGGGGCGGCCATGGGTGGCAGTGCCGAGCCGGCCGATCTTTCGACCGGGGGGTTTGAGGCACTGGCACTGGCAATGGAGCATGTCTGTCGGAAGATGGCGCGGGCTATGGCTGGTGATGGAGAGGGCTCGACAAAGCTGATTACCATCCGCGTTACCGGGGGGCGGACGGAACCCGAGGCGCGCCAGGTGGGGCTCTCGGTGGCCAATTCCAGCCTCGTTAAGACCGCAGCCTTCGGCAACGATCCCAACTGGGGCAGGATCCTCTGTGCTGTCGGTTACGCCGGTGTGGATCTCGACCCTGACAAGGTTGCTGTGTCACTGTGTGGCACACCGATCTATGGAAATGGCCAAGGGATCCCCTTTGATGACAAGGTTCTCAGTGGCGCCATGCAGGCGAAAGAGATCGATATTGATGTGGATCTGCAGTCCGGAACGGCGTCCAGCGAAATCTTCACCTGTGATCTGACGTACGAGTATGTCCGCCTGAACGCCGAATACACGACCTGAGGAGAGACGAGTCTCCATGAACACAGCCCAGAATCAGCGCCTGTCAGGTTACATCCAGAGCGTCGCGCCGTCGCCGACGATGGCGATTACCGCCAAAGCTGCGGCGCTGCGTCGAGAGGGTGTCGATGTCATCGCCCTGTCTGCGGGTGAACCAGATTTCGATACACCTGAGCACATCAAGGACGCCGCCAAGCAGGCCCTGGACGAGGGTTTCACCAAGTACACATCGCCGCCGTCGGGCATCCCCGATCTTAAGCAAGCAGTAGCGCGCAAGTTTGTTCGGGACAACGGGTTGGAGTATGTGTCCGAAGAGATCATCGTCAACAACGGGGCCAAGCACTCGCTGGCTCTGGCCGTGGCTGCCGTGCTCAATCCCGGCGATGAGATGATCATCCCAACGCCCTATTGGGTCACCTTCACGGAACAGCCTCGTCTGGTAGGCGCTGCGTCCGTCATCGTCGAGACTACCGCTGAGACGGGCCTGAAATTGACACCGGAGGCCCTGCAGGAGGCGATCACCCCACGAACGCGGATGGTACTGATCAACAGCCCGTCGAATCCGAGTGGTGCCGTCTACACACGCCAGGAGCTGGCCGCCCTCGGCGAGGTGGTCCTGCAACACGATCTGTATGTCCTTGGCGACGAGATCTACGAGAAGCTGATCTATGATGGCGCCGAGCATGTCTCCATGGCGCAGATCAGCCCGGATCTGAAGGCGCGCACGATCATCGTGAATGGTGTCTCGAAGACCTATGCAATGACGGGGTGGCGCATCGGCTACGCAGCGGGCCCCAGGGATGTCATCGCTCTGATGGACAAAGCGCAGAGCCAGACGATATCGCACCCTTCATCGATCTCACAGAAGGGGGCCGTTGCGGCCCTCAACGGCCCCCAGGACATGGTCGAGAGGATGCGGCTTGAATACGACAAGCGTCGCCGGTTCATGGTGGAGCGCCTCAACACCCTCGCCGGTGTGCATTGTGACCTGCCACTGGGTGCGTTTTATGTGTATCCTGATGTCTCGAGCTACTTTGGGCGCACGGGTGCAGGTCGACCACTCGCAGGCAGCAGCGATATCTGTGACTATCTCCTTGACGAAGCGCGAGTGGCCTGCGTGCCTGGGGTTGCCTTCGGTACGTCGTCGCACATACGCATGTCGTACGCCACATCGATGGAAAATCTGGTGCAGGCGATGGATCGCATCGCTCGGGCCCTGGACAAAGTGACATGAACAACACAGACCAGGATGGTGTCTGTCAGCAAGCAGGACTCACCACCGCCGTGATCACACCAGCCGCAGAGAGCGACCGATGAACGACCCAGCCTTCTATCTCGATTTCGAGCGCCCCATCATCGACCTCGAAAAACGCATGGCAGAGATGGAACAACAGGCCGAGACGGATGGTCTGGACCTGCATAAGGAAATGCGCGGACTTGAGCAGAAGGTGGAGAAGCTCCGCGTGGAGATCTACTCCAACTTGACTCGCTGGCAACGTGTCCAGATCGCCCGACACCCACAGCGTCCGTATGCGCTGGACTACATTGAGCGTATGCTCACGGACTTCACCGAGCTGCACGGTGACCGCTACTTCGGTGATGACAGGTCCATCGTCGGTGGCCCGGCGCGATTGGAGGGCGAACCGATCATGGTCGTCGGCATCCAGAATGGGCGAGACGTCGAAGAGCGCAAAATGCGAAACTTCGGCATGCCACACCCCGAAGGCTACCGCAAGGCTCTGCGTCTGATGCAGATGGCGGCAAAGTTCAATCGCCCCGTACTGACTCTCGTCGATACATCTGGCGCATTCCCCGGAATCGAGGCTGAAGAACGCGGACAGGCGGAGGCCATCGCTCGCAACTTGTTCGAGATGTCGCACCTGCCCGTGCCAATCATTGTTGCCATCATCGGCCAGGCTTTCTCCGGTGGCGCCATCGGCGTGACCGTCGGCGACCGCATTCTCATGCTCGAGCACGCCGTCTACTCGGTGATCGTGCCTGAAAGTTGCTCCACAATTCTCTTCCGCACTCGAGATAGGAAAGAGGAGGCCGCCGAGGCCCTGAAGCTGTCCGCTGAGGATCTGCTTGCGGAGAAGATGATTGACCGAATCGTGCCCGAACCTTTCGGTGGCGCCCACCGTGACTTTGACGAGGTCGCCGCGACGCTCAAGCGTCACATCCAGGAGGCCCTTGGGGAACTGAAAGGGTTGCCGGCAGAGGAACTGGTCAACCAGCGTGTTGACAAGTTTGGCCGCATGGGAGTCTTCGAGGAGTAGCCCAGGCAGCAATCTCCGTAGAACGCGAAAGAGCCCCCCCGCCTGTGTTGAGGCGGGGGGGCTCTTTTCATTGTGTCGCGCTGTGCAACAACCTCGACGAATCAGCCTCGACGAATCCGATCGAAAAGCCGCTCCAATCGATCAAAAGCAAGTCGAATCATGTCGTCATCCCAGTCGCCATCAACATTGACGCGCAGGACGGATTTCAGCGTGTCGAGATAGGCTCGTTGTGGCTCCGTCAAAGGACGGTTGTTGGGTACCCGCTCGGCCTCACGCTCTTCACGTTCCGGTCGTTCGACACGCTCGGTGCGTTCATTGCGCCCACCGCGATCACGGCCACCACGGCCGCTGCGACCACCTCGATCGCGATCGCCGCGTTCTTCCCGCTCTTCCCGCTCGCCACCACCACCGCCACCGCCACCGCCACCGCCACGGCTACCACGATCATTGCCTCCGCTGCGCTCGGCGTTGCTGCTGGGCTCGGCGTTGCCACTGCGGTCGGCGTTGCCGCTACGCTCGGCGTTGCCACCGCGGTCGGCGTTGCCACTGCGGTCGGTGTTGCCACTGCGGTCGGCGTTGCCACTGCGCTCGGCGTTGCCGCCACTGCGCTCGGCGTTGCCGCCACTGCGCTCGCGCTGAGACCGTCGCTCCGCCTGGCCACCTCGGGACTTGTCATCCGGCCGTGAGGAGGCGGGTTCAGCCTCCGGTGGGTCGGCCCTGTTGCCGTCGTTGTCGCCATCATCGCTATCGTCCTGGCCATCAGCGTCGTCGCCGTCGCTGTCATCGACTTGCGCTGTGTCGACATCGCCATCATCGCTGTTGGCATCATCGTCACTGGCATCATCGTCACTGCTGTCTGCCTCTGCCGTGGTCGACGGGGGGGCGTCAGCAGCGCCGCCGCCGGCCTCGGACAACAGGTAACTGAAGAACATCTTCATCTTGTTCGCCGAGTCGTTACCCATACCGGTTTCCTTGCGGAAAAAGGCAACGATGTCGCGGTCGGGCATCTCGCCCCCCGCTTCCTTCACTCTTGTCATCAGAATCGGGTAGAGATCATGGACGACCTCGGTCAACGCCTGTTCGCGTGTCTCTTTGTTGACCAGACGGAGCAGTCTTTCCGTAGGCCGCTGCTCCTCATCGATCAGGCCCATCGCCTCGACGCCGCGAAGGAAACGGTAAATCATGGACGGCGTGCGAATGATGGCCCGCACGTAGTCGCGGTCAATCTCGTCAGGAATCTTGCTTTGCAGGCGAGAAATGAACTTCTCGAACTGCGTTTTGGTTATGTAAGGATACCAGGGCTTCTCTTTGCCGTGGTCGTCCTCGCCGCCCTCTGCGACGGTCTCCTCCTCATCCCTGGATTCATCTTCCATGGAACTGCTCCAATCATTGCGTTTATGAAGTCGCCGTGAAGTGGCCACCGCCCGATGCGCTAGGATAGCGCAGGGTAGGCGACCGTGACCTTCGTGGTTATGCCACCCCGTGCCGAAAAGTCACCCACGACGATCATTCGTCGAGGTGCACAGGCGACTACGAGATGGTCGAGGATCACATTCGTTGCGGCTTCGTAGAAGATGCCCCGCTGACGGTACGACTGCAGGTACAGCTTGAGAGATTTGAGCTCGATGCAGCGGCCGTCTGGGACATATGTGATGTGAATGGTGCCGAAATCGGGATGTCCCGTCTTCGGACAGACCGAGGTAAACTCGGGACAATCGATGTCGATGGTAAAATCCCGACCCGGATTGGGGTTGGGGAACGTCTCTATGAGGTCTTCGGTTGTATCGGTCATATTCGGTATTGTGCGCCAGAAATTAGGGGATTTCGACAGCGAAGCAAGCTGCTGCCACTAAAGGCGTGCCTGAGGTCCCAGAAAAAGTGACCCTTTGAGGTCACTGAACGAAGCGTCTCAAGACGTTGGCAGTCATCGTGGAGACCACATCATCGACCAGGATTGACGCCGGCCAGGTGATCGAACCGACGGAGAAAACGTGGCCGCCGCTGTCAGTGTCGAAATGGACAATCTCACCCCCGCCATTGTCCGGGTTCATGCCGCGGGCAATCACGTGAGTATTGGCTGGTGAACTGGCAGAGCGCTTGTCCGTCTCGTGTCCTGAGGCCCCTCCCGGGATGCGCATGTGCAGGCTCTTCTCCCCGAAGAGATCGCCGGTCTTCACGCCGGTGCCGGCAAGAGTCCAGTGTTCTGCATCGATGACTTTATAGGGTGCGGCGGTCATGATCCCAGCCTGCGTGAAAACCACGCCCAGGAGGTTGGCCTCGGACTCTGCGTACAGGTGAAAGCGGCTCTCGGCCCCCTGTCGTTCCTGCTCGCGGGCGTCTCCGTTCCAGATCTTCATCGTTGTGTCGTCAATGAACTCTACCTTGCAGTTGAGGCCGTTGCCCCCGAGATACACGAGACGAC
>CALFPI010000655.1 GCA_937919035.1 uncultured Gemmatimonadaceae bacterium | reverse complement strand
GAGTCAAGGTTCTACGACGGAGTTGATCTTCACGACTACGTCAATGGAATCGTGGGGGCTTCCCGCCAGATTCATGAGTCCGTTCCAGAGTACGCGTCAGAGACATTTTCCCGGTCTTTGTCCTTTGTAGAGTCCCAATTGCCAGTCTTGCTCGCGCCACCGTATCGCCTGTACCACCAGGATGCCGGCAACCTCCTGTATGGCGGGGATCAGTTCGTCGGATTCTTCGATCTGGAGATGTGCCGTGTTGGTACTCTGGCGATTCAGATCGGCTGCGTCATGGGAACGGTCCGCGAACTTGACTGTTGGAGTTCCTTCGTGCGAGGCTTTCACTCGCTGACCGACCTGGCTCCAGGCGAAGAGGAGCTCGCTTCCGCTCGAGCCTGGTCTCACTTCATGGTGTGGCGTTACGTATCGCAATACGGGGAATGGCGAGGGGGCGACCACCGCGCGGTGGACAAGAGTCAGATACCATCGGAAGCGGAGAAGTACCGACTCGAGATTGAGTCGATCAACACACGCCGCAAGTGACGCTCCATCGGCATGGCCACGGCTGTGTTGGCCAAACAGCGACACATGACGGTGCTGTCCACGACACGAAGCACCGCCAAAGGTGAAGCCCTGCGAGAGATCGGAGTGGATCATGTGCTCATAGACGACGGTTCCGTGGCACGGCAAGTACGAGACCTTCTTCCTGAAGGTGTCGACTGTGCCCTTGAGCTCATCGGCACAACCACGCTCCCTGATACTCTGCAGTCGACTCGTATGCACGGCGTGGTCTGCTTCACGGGCATGCTGTCGAATGAGTGGATCGTCAAGGACTTCTACCCAATCGACTACATTCCGCGAGGCGTCGGACTGACTGCGTACGGAGGCGATGTCATGCGGCGATCCGAATTCGTCTGGCGTTGAGAGAAAGAGCATCACATGCGCAGGTTAACCCATCAGCCCTAGGCCAGAACAGATGGAGAAGATCCTTCCAGGTGTCTACCGCTTCAGTGTCGGTAAGCGCCGCCGCAGCTACTCCTACCTGCTCTTGCGCAAACAGGGGAACCTGCTGGTCTGCCACGCCAACCGGGGTTCCAGCGTAGTCGACTTCCTCGATGAAGTGGAGGATCTCGGGGGGATCGCCTGGCAGTTCGTCTGCGAGGGTGCTGATGCAGCCGGCGGCGAGTTGCACGAGCAGCTGTACGATCGCTTTGGCTGCATGCTGAGCTGCCACGAGCGGGACCGGAAGAAGGTCGCCAAAAAGACTGCCTGCCCCGTCTCTGAGTTTGGCGAAGATGGCTTGGCACTGGATCGTGACTTCCGTGCGCTTGACATTGGGCACACGGTTTTTCATTGGCGCAACCGAGGAAAGCACTTCCTGCTTCCCGGCCACGCCATCGAGCTGCATGATGACGGCTGGGGATTGCACACGCATCCGGTTGCAGATCTGCGGACGTCGCTGGCTGCACTGGCTGATCTGCCGGTGGACTACCTTCTCCCAGGGCGCACCGCTCCCCGTGAGGAAGAGTACCACACGTTCACCGATCGGAGTCGCAGAGACTACCACCAGGCACTGCAGGAGAGGCTCAGGCCGCCAAAGAAGGGCCTGCAGGGCCGCCGCCAAAGCGGTGAGAGCGTCGAGGAAGATGGGCCGGAGCCAGGTCTCCCGTGGCTGTTCTCCAACTATATCAGTCCGCACCTGGCGTCGGTCATCGAGGCGTTGGGGCTGTTTGGGGTGCAGACCATGCCAGGCGGCGCCACAGGGAAGATCGACTTCCTTCTCAACAGCCTGGCGCTTGCAGACTGTTTCTTTTTCCATGACTTCAAGCGCGAGTTCGCCCCAACACACGAGTTCTGGAATCTGCTTCGCGAACATGTTGCCAAGGGCGGGACGCTTCTCATCAATGATGCCCGGCGGTTGGTCAACGATCGCTGGATCGCTGGCGGTCACCCGTTTGCTGAGATCGCGGTGTGGAGTCGGTCCGATGAAGACCCTGGGACTGAGTTGACCCTCTGTGGTGGGCATCCCGCGATCGGTGAGGCACCCCCGGAGGCCCGCTTCCACAGCGAGTTCTACAGGGGCATGAGCCTGGAGCCTGGTGAGGGAGGATCGGTGCTCGTGCGCAATGCGTCCGGCAGACCCGTCGTGGTAGCCGGAGAAGTGGGTACGGGACGCGTAGTCTTTGGTGGGTTCTTTTACCATCCTCACAGGGCCCCCGTCAGGGGAGCCGAGCGCCAGCTTGTTGAGGGGATTTTCTGCTGGCTGGCTCCATAAGCCAGAGATGGGCCCATGAAGCAACCGAATTGATGATTTCCGCTTCCGCACAAACAAATTGCACGTAGAGGTGGCAGACACATGAGCACCACAATAGATGGTCCCGACGGCAAGCCACGTTGCCACTGGTGCGGCGCCGCACCGGAGTTCCTGGTCTACCACGACACCGAGTGGGGTTTTCCGTCCAGCGATGATCATGGCCTGTTCGAGAAACTGTGCCTTGAGGGATTTCAGTCCGGCCTCAGCTGGCGCACCATACTTGCCAAGCGGGAGAATTTCCGCGCTGCCTTCCTGGCTTTCGATTTCGACAGGATCGCCCGCTTCACGCAGCGAGACATCGATCGCCTGCTCAAGGACGAAGGGATCGTGCGCCATCGGGGCAAGATCGAAGCCGTCGTGAACAACGCGCGTCAGGCCCAGGAGTTGGTGCAAAGCCATGGCTCCCTGGCAGCCTACCTCTGGAGCCATGAACCGGACAGCAAACAGCTGGTGGAGCCGCAGGCCGCTTCGACCTCAGCAGCATCGATCGCTCTGTCGAAGGACCTGAAAAAGCGTGGTTGGAAGTTTATTGGGCCCACCACGGTCTATGCTTTCATGCAAGCCATGGGGTTGATCAACGATCACGTCGAGGATTGCGTCATCAAGGTCAAGGTTGCGCGCGCATGCCAGGCCTTCACGCGACCACGGCGCTGAGACGGAAACAATCGACTGCAATCCATGACACTTGTAGAGCGCTTCATTGAGCGAGCCAGGCAGAGACCGACACGGGTGGTACTGCCCGAAGGAAATGACGAACGGATCATCCAGGCTGCGTGTCGGCTGGCGCGGGAAGGCATTGCCAGGCCGATTCTTCTGGGTGGTGCGACGGAGATCACCAACCGGGCCGGGGGGTGTCTTCCCCCGGGTGTAACCGTCGTCGATCCGATGGATTCGCCACACACGGCGGCATATGTCGAGGCCTATGCAAGTCGCCGCAGCGGCGTGACGTCCGGTATGGCACAACGTCTGCTCAAGCGACCGCTCATGTTCGGCGCGATGATGGTAGCCGAGTCGGGTGCGGAGGCGATGGTCGCAGGTGTCACCAAGGCCACGTCGCAGGTGATCACCGCCGGCGCGCTGGCCATCGGTTATGCCGATGGTGTGTCGAAACCCTCCAGCTTTTTCCTCATGACGTGGGAGGGCCCTCCCGAGCGGGTCCTCGTCTATGCCGACGCCGCCGTCGCCATCGACCCTTCGGCCGACGAACTGGCCCGCATCGCTGTAACCACTGCGGAGAATGTCCGGCACTTGCTGGGAGTGGAACCGAAAGTGGCAATGCTCTCCTTTTCCACCTACGGCAGCGCCAGGCACAGCCGGGTCACGAAGGTCCAGGAGGCGACCAGAATCGCCAGAGAGATCGCCCCGGGGCTGGCCATCGATGGTGACCTCCAGGCCGACGCCGCCCTGGTGAGCAAGGTGGCTGGGCTGAAGTGCTCGGGGTCCCCCGTGGCTGGATCGGCGAACGTGCTGATCTTCCCGGATCTGGATTCGGGGAACATCGCCTACAAGCTCACGCAGTACCTCGCAGGGGCGCACGCCATCGGCCCGATCATGCAGGGCTTCCGCCGGCCGATCAACGACCTGTCGCGCGGCGCCTCCGTCGACGATATCGTGGCCGTCTGCGCCATTTCCTGTCTCCAGGCTGCCGGCGGGAGCCCTGCTCCCGCTGCATGATGCAGGAAAGCCGCCATCGATCACGATTCCGGCCCGAGCCGGCTGATAGAGGCCAGGGGCACGCCATGCTGGACGACGGGAAGGAGCCGTCAAGACTGATAAATGTCTCAAAAATGTCTACTATCAGACAGGATCATTCTGCCTGACCAAGGGCATATCTCTTGTCATATGTAGACAAAATATCGACATTCGATGCTGTTTGGGTATGATCTCTCCATAGCCCCGCGCCGGATTCATCGCCACGGCAGTCGGCGAGCCCGTACTGAATCCAATGGAGACGCAACCCGATCATTCTCGCGGCATGAAAGACATGAGACGCACGATACCAGTAGACCTCTGTAGCAGCCTGTTGCTGCTGTTGTCCGTGCTTGCCGCCGACGCCGCCACCCTCAGCGGCTACGTGCGCGACGCAGACAGCAGTGAGCCGATATTCCAGGCAGTGGTTGTGCTGCCCGGGCTTCGCCTCGGCGCGGTCAGCAATGAGCGTGGCTACTTCGCGGTCCGGGGTGTGCCTGCAGGAAGGCATGAAGTCGTGAGCAGTCTGATCGGCCACGAAACCCACAGGGACTCTGTCACATTCGGACTCGATGAGGACGTGCGGCTGGATGTTCGACTGGTGGTTGAGGCCATCGGCCTGGCCGAAACGGTCATCACAGCCGGCGCCCAGACGCAGGCCGAACGGGAACGTACAATCCAGTCCGCCTACGTTGCCTTGCCGGCCATCCAGTTGCAGCAGCTGCCCGCAGTCGGTGAATCCGACCTGCTGCGGTCCTTGCAGTTGCTGCCCGGCATACAGTCTGCATCCGACATATCCAGTGGTCTGTATGTACGTGGAGGCGGCCCGGATCAGACCCAGATCCTGCTGGATGATGTGCCGCTCTACAACCCCTCACACGCGTTCGGCTTCTTCTCGACTTTTCAGCCCGATGCGGTTCGCGACGTCCAGTTGTACAAAGGCGCATATCCGGCCAACTATGGCGGCAACCTGGGGGCAATTCTGGATGTCAGCCAACGCGAGGGAGCCCGCGACAGCATTCGGACCACGGGTGGCGTAAGCCTGTTGGCGGCAAGAGTCCTGCTGGAGGGGCCCTCCGGTGAGGGTGCGTGGATGATTTCCGGTCGCCGGACCTATCTCGATCCCATCCTCTCGGCGCTGCGATCCAGTGGAACCGATGTGCCCGACTACTACTTCTACGATCTCAACGCCAAACTGACCCGGCCCCTGTCTGATCGGGACAATCTGGCGATCAGCACCTACTACGGCCGCGACGATCTCGATTTCGATCTTGGCGAGGCGGGCACATTCTTTGGGGTTCGCTGGGGCAATCGTGCCGGCAGCATACGTTGGACACACCTGTTCACACCGGCCTTGTTCAGCGAACTTACGCTGTTCACTTCGGAGTATGAGAGCACGACGTCTGCCAGCTTCTTTGAGACCCCCGTGCAGTTCGCCAATCGTATCGAAGACGTGACCCTGCGCGGGGATCTCGAGTTCTTCGCCAACAGCAGCAACACGTTGACCGGTGGCTTCCGCGCGACGCGTTTCAACGTCCGTTTCGACGAGTCCTTCAATCAGCAGCAACAGCTCACACTGGATCTGTCACCCCGGCTGTTTGAGGCCTACGTCCAGGATGATGCCCGTCTGCCGACGGGCACCCACGTTCGTTTCGGTGTACGGGTGGCGCGGTTCTCGGAAGGGGCGCGAACGGCCTGGATGCCACGCATCTCGATCAGTCAGTCGTTGACCCCGCACCTGCGCTGGAAGGGTGGCGCCGGCAGCTACCGCCAGTACATGCAGTTGATCTCGACGGAAGGCTTCAGTGGCGCCGACTACTGGGTGCCCATCGATGCAACTGTCGACGAGGGCAGATCACGGCAATTCACGACAGGTCTGGAGTGGGAGCCCAACCGCAAGTACAAACTCACGGCCGAGACCTACTACACAGATCTTTCCGGGCTTGTCCTGCTCGACAACAACCGGTCCGTCGACAGTCGCGCCTCGACATCTCAGGACATATTCATCGCTGACGGCACGGGCCACGCTGTCGGACTCGAGCTGTTCCTGGAGAAACGGACCGGTCGCATTCGTGGCTGGATCGGTTATACCCTCGGGCGCACGCGCAGATCCTTCAACGATGTCAACGACGGCCGCAGCTTCTCCCCCAAATACGACCGCAGGCATGATCTGTCCGTTGTCGGCACCTACCGCCTGGGGCATTGGCGCTTCGGCTCCAGTGCCGTCTACGCCACGGGTCAGGCCTATACGCCGGCATCGGCACGCTACACCCTGCGCGACCCGGCGACGGGGGTCCCGCAGGATCGCGTTCTCGCCGCGCCGCGCAATTCGGCCCGTCTTCTACCCTATCACCGGCTCGACGTCAGTGCCCGGCGACACTTGACGCTTTGCGGCTCGGAGGCACAGGTATATCTGCAGATTTTCAATGTCTACAGCCGTCGCAATGAGTGGTTCGTCCAGTACGACACGGACGCGCCGGAGACCGAACCGACGGTCGTACTGCAGCTGCCGGTGATCCCCACAATCGGCCTGGAGTTCTCCTTCTGATGCTGACCTTCGGCCGTTGCCTCACGTTGTTTCTTGCTTGTGGCCTCCTCGCCTGCAGCGCCGAGCGCAAGCCCGGCGAACTCTTCGGTTCCGCCGAGTCGGATGTTCTCGTCATCGACGCCCAACTCCTGGTGGGCCAGCCCATGCCGGCGATCTTCCTGCGCCGCACAGCCGATCCCCGCGAGAGTTATGATCTGCGCATGCAGGGCGTCATCGACGCCGATATCACGATCCGCTCTGCCGATGGCCTCACCCGCTACTTTGCGGATCCGGAATCCGCCGGCCGCTACCTGCCCGCTGGGACGGTGCCCGTTGTCGCGCCCCTGACCGAGTATGAGCTGGTCGCCACCGTCGGCCAGGAACGCCTCTCGGCCCGCACGCGCACACCGGGCCCGCTGCGGATCCGCGAGGTCGTCGTGCTGGACGAAAAGAGCCTGCAGGTGCGGCGCAATCTTGTGCTGTTCTCCGAGTCGGCTGACGCCTTTGTGGCGGCAGACAACCAGGTGGTGTATCTCGATGGGTTGCTGGAGACGAGGCTCGAACCCGCCACGGGTGCGGCGGGGTACCAACTGTCGCTGGCCAGCCTGGACCTGGCGTCTGACTTCGTCATCGAGGCGGATTTTCTCGAGCAGGATGACTACGACGACTTCGAGCGCGAAGGCTCGTCCCCCGTCCTCGATGGTGCCGAGGGTCACGTGCGTATGCCCTGGTTCGCCGTTGCCTTTGCCGGTCGCCACATCTGGCGCACGTATGCTCTGGACCAGAATTGGTACGACTTTGCGCGCACCGATCCGCAGACGGGCGGCGGCGGCTTCGGACAATTGGCAGGGGATGCGTTCCAGCGACCACACTTCGCCGTGCAGGGCGGCATCGGCCTGTTCGGTTCTGCTGCGGTTGACTCCGTTGGCTTTGTTGTGCTGCCAGCTCCCGGTACCTAGAGCCGCGCAGCTCTAGGCTACGCCACCGAAAAGGCCTTCCAGCACTGCCACCCGGTGCGCGAAGATCTGCCGCACCTGCCGACCGACGAACAATGTATGGGCCAGCCTGCCAAGGGGTCCCAACGGCATGGCATAGTGCAGGATGTCCGTCATTTCCACGCCGCCATCGATCGCTCTGAAACTGTGTTCGTGGAACCACATTCGATACGGTCCGGCCCGTTGCTCATCAACAAAACGGAAGGGCGCTTCGACG